>JBAQGU010000736.1:0-10206 GCA_049287975.1 Roseiarcus sp. | reverse complement strand
CTGGAGAAGGCCAAGCTCGCCAAGGCGGCGTAGCGGCCGCACCCCTCTCCCGCTCTCGCGGGAGAAGGTGGCCCGCAGGGCCGGACGAGGGCCGTTTGGCGTGGCTGCACAATCATCCGAGCCTTCGTCCGCGACCGCCGCATCGCGACGACCTCCCTCATCCGGCGCTTCGCGCCACCTTCCCCCGCGAGATCGGGAGACGGGTTCGACCATCAGGAACACTCCATGGCCCCTCGCGTTCTCATCTCGGACAAACTCTCCCCCGCCGCCGTCGCGATCTTCAAGGAGCGCGGCGTCGAGGTGGATGTAAAGCCCGGCCTCGACAGGGACGAGCTCGCCGGCATCATCGGCGACTATGACGGGCTCGCGATTCGTTCGGCGACGAAGGTCTCGGCCGAACTGCTCAAGCGCGCAACGAAGCTGAAGGTCGTCGGGCGCGCGGGCATCGGCGTCGACAACGTCGACATCCCCGCCGCGACCGCGCGCGGCGTGATCGTCATGAATACGCCGTTCGGCAATTCGATCACGACCGCCGAACACGCCATTGCGCTGATGTTCGCGCTGGCGCGACAAATTCCGTCCGCCGACGCGTCGACTCAGGCGGGCAAGTGGGAGAAGAACCGCTTCATGGGCGTCGAGATCACCGGCAAGACGCTCGGGATCATCGGCTGCGGCAATATCGGAACGATCGTCGCCGCGCGCGGCATCGGCCTCAAGATGCGCGTGCTCGCCTATGACCCGTTTCTCAGCGACGAGCGCGCGGTGGAAATCGGGGCGGAGAAGGTCGAACTGGACGACCTCCTCGCCCGCGCGGACATCATCACGCTGCACACGCCGTTGACCGCGCAGACGAAGAACATCCTTTCCGCGCAAAACATCGCCAAGACAAAAAAGGGAGTTCGCATCATCAATTGCGCGCGCGGCGGTCTGGTCGACGAGGCGGCGCTGCGCGCGGCGCTCGATTCGGGCCATGTCGCGGGGGCGGCCTTCGACGTCTTCATCGAGGAGCCGGCGACGGCGAACCCGTTGTTCGGACATCCCAATGTGGTCGCGACGCCGCATCTGGGCGCCGCCACCAGCGAAGCGCAGGAAAACGTCGCCCTGCAGGTCGCCGAGCAGATGTCCGACTATCTCACCCGCGGCGCGATCTCCAACGCGGTGAATTTCCCGTCGATCACCGCCGAAGAAGCGCCGCGGCTGAAGCCGTTCATCGCGCTCGCGGAGGGGCTCGGCTCGTTCGCCGGCCAGTTGACCGAGGTTCCGATCTCGAAGGTGACGATCGCCTACGAGGGCGCCGTAGCCAGCCTCAAGATCAAGGCGCTCACTTCGGCCGCGATCGCGGGTCTGTTGCGTCCCTCGCTCGAGGACATCAACGTCGTCTCGGCGCCTTCCGTCGCCGCGCGGCGCGGTATCGTGATCGAGGAGACGACGCGCGCCTCGCCGGCCGACTACGAGAGCTTCATCACGCTTTCGGTGACCACCGCGAACATGGAGCGCTCGGTCGGCGGCACGGTGTTCCACGACGGCAAGCCGCGCATCCTTTCGATCAAGGGCATCAAGGTCGACGCCGAGTTCACGCCCTCGATGATCTACGTTACCAACGAGGACAAACCGGGCTTCATCGGACGGTTCGCGAGCCTGCTCGGTGAGGCCGGCGTCAATATCGCGACGTTCGCGTTGGGGCGCGACGAGAAGGGCGGCTCCGCGATCGCGCTGGTTTCGATCGACGGGACCGCGCCCGAAGGCGTGATCGCCAAGGTCGCCAAGATCCCGGGCGTCCGGCAAGCCAAGGCTCTGCGTTTCTGAGCAGTCGTCGGTGAATAAAGGTATCGAGGAGGTCGTCATTGCGAGTTCCGCACCGGCCTTCGGCCGGCCCTGACGGATGAAACGACGGCCTCACAGTCATGGGCGTCGTCCAATAGCGCCGGAGTCCTTTATACCGTCGGCCCCCCGTCGGATAAGCTCTTGGGCCGCGTGCAAGCCGAACCACGTGGATGGCCGGGACAAGCCCAGAGACAAGCCCGGCCATGAAAGAAAACGATGTGGAAATCAGCGACTAAGCTGTTTTGTTTCTCGTTAGCGGCAGCGAAGCAATCCAGACTAAGCCTGCCCTAGTCTGGATTGCTTCGCTTTGCTCGCAATGACGGAGGGCGCTTGGTTCAGACAGGCCCTGAGCGAACGCGGTCAGAACTCCTGCGCGACCAAAATTGCGCGGACGGCGATGAAGGCGATCCCCGCCCAATTGCGGATCGACATTCTTTCGTCGACCAGCGCCCCGCTCATCTTGTCCGCCGGCGCGACGGCGGATTCATGTTTCTGATAATCAGGGCATCTGCTTTTCCCTGCCGGCGGCTCGGATGTCGCGCCTCAGCGCCCCTATCGCTCGCCATCTGGGTCGCCCGCGTCGCCTTTCGACGCCGAGTAGGCAATATTGCCTAATTGACAGACAATCCAGTTCTAACGATTGTGGCCTTGGTGTGAAAAAAATGAAAGGTAAGTAACATGAGTAATAAATTGGCGTTTATTACCGCCTTGGTGGCGAGTCTGTTTTTCATGGTACTTCCAGCTACGACCTATGCGCAAGATTGTTCGGGCCTGCGCTGGGCATGTGAGCATAAGGACCAACTCGGTTTGCAAGGAGCTGGAACCTGCAGGCGGTATAAAGAGCGGTGCGGCGGGGGTGAGGGACAATGCGGGCAGCTGCGCTATGCGTGTGAGCATAAGGACCAGCTCGGTTTGCAAGGAGCTGGGACATGTAGGCGCTACCATGAAACCTGCGGATGAGGATCAGGGAAATCGCACTCTCGGACGGACGCCCTCCCGGTCGGAGGTCCACGTCGGGGTTACGGTGCATTTTATTGATATCGGGACTCCACCGCGATCCTCGGATGGAGTCTTGTTTTCAGAAAGCGGAAATCGTGATAGCTTAGTTTTTTGCTCAGATAAAGCCGAACGTAACGCGCATCAAACTAACGGAAACGTCGCGAAGAAACGCGCGAAATAAAATCGAACGCAACATCTTAATGTCATTAGAAACCGCGAAACGGACGTATTCGCGCGGTGCGAAACGAAAGCGTTTCGCAAGCGAAATCTTCCCTTCGCAAGCGAAATTTTGGCTTCGCAAGCGAAACGAGGAGCCCCCGAGCCGGCACGGGCAGTTGAGGCGTTGCGCCTTGTGCCGAAGACGCGACTTTCGGTCGAATTCCTCGTTGAGGCGCGCCCGCAGTGTCATAGTCCGATCGCGAGCGCGTGGCTTTTCATGCGGGGGCCTTTGAAACTTCAGGCGATCCAATCCGTTGCTCCAACGTCGACCGCACGAACATGACCGATGGCTTCCGAGATTTCTCTTCGCGCCCGGTCGCGGTCGTGTCAACATCCAACGCAGAGTTGGACCCGATGATATGTACCAGGCGGGAGCCGAGACATGATTTCGCATGCTGCCAAGACGCTTTTTTCCGCGGCCATGATTGCCGGCATAGGCGCGGCGATTCCAGCCTATGGCGCGTCGCTTCCGCCGAGCGGCTCGACCGCTTACAGCGGCTATTTCGCCTGCCATCAACTCGGCGCCGTCGATATGGGCGAGTCCGGATCGCAAACCGTGGCGGAGTGCGTCGGGATCACCAAGAACGCCAGCGACCCCAAGCTGTTCGACAACATGTCGGCGCGTTGTCTCGAGGATGGCGAAGCTCGCATCGGGTCCTACAAGTTCAACGGCTGGTGCGCCCAGACCGATCGCGACGGCGACAAATTGTTCACCAGCTATACCGGTCCGGAAAGCGGGCCGGTCGCTTACATCGGCGGAACCGGGAAATTCAAGAATATCTCGCTCGAGGGAACTTGGGCCGTGCACGACGCGCCACCCCTCCCGACAGGTCAATTCGCCTTCGTCATGGAGTACAAGATCCAGTGGCAGGCGAAGTGAGAAATCGGGGTTACGCTGACAGCGCACTTTTCCATGCGCTGGATTACAGAGGAACCAATGTCATTTAAATAAGGTGCACCGTCAACGTATTCCGGGCTCCGCCAATTGACGTAACGCGACTTTTATTTTTCCGAACATCGGCTTTACATTCATCTGTGCATGACGGAGCAGCGCCTTAGGCGACGCCCAACGATTTGTGGGTAGACGAGAGCCATGGCCTTTATCCGTCATTGCGAGCGCGCGCCCTGTCCAGTCGGGGCACGGGTCCTTGAAACAGGTACGACACGACCGCTTTTGGAACTTCGCATCTCGTGGAGGTATGGATTGCTTCGCTACTCTCGCAATCTCGGAGAGAGCCCGCGCTAACGGGTACAGTCGGAGCACCAGCCCGCGGCAAGCCGCTCTATCAATATTTTGGGCGCCGCCTTAGAAGGCGGGTGAGACCCGCAGACTTTATCCGGAACCGGAGCCGAGACATGATTTCGCGCATCGCCAGGACTTTTTTTTTCGCAGCCATGATTGCCGGCAGGGGCGCGGCGATTCCAGCCCACGGCGCGCCGCTTCCGCCGAGCGGCTCGACCGCTTACAACGGCTATTTCGCCTGCCATCACCTTGAAGTGCTCGACATGGGCGAGTCCGGATCGCAGGCTGTGACGGAGTGCGTCGGGATCACCAGGAACATCAGCGATCCCAAGCTGTTCGACAACATGTCGGTGCGTTGTCTCGAGGACAGCGAAGTGCGCTTCGGGTACAAATTCAACGGCTGGTGCGCACACACCGACGGCGACGGCGACAAATTGTTCACCAGCTATACCGGTTCGGAAAGCGGGCCGGTCGCTTACATCGGAGGAACCGGGAAATATAAGAACATTTCGCTCGAGGGAACTTGGGCCGTGCATTACGCGCCGCCCCTCCCGGCGGGTCAATTCGTCTTCGCCATGGAATACAAGATCCAGTGGCAGGCGAAGTGAGAAAATCGCCGCCTTCCGATGATCTGGATTCGTGCTAGGCTGAAAATTCTCTGTTACCGGATCGCTGCTCGACAATGAACGCGCCCGCCACTCAAAAGAATGTAAACGCCCTCGAGCTTATACGAGCGCCCGGCGGCAGTCCAGAATGCGGCCAAAAGGGGGCGGACATCGCGAAAAAATTTGGAGAGGCTCTCTTTCGGTGTGGGGCCCTTTGTAACCCGGGAAATCCCACGAAACCGCCAAAGCTTTCTTTGGAAAAGCTTGGAGAAAACAGGCCGGGATTTGGGAAAAGCTTGGAGAAAAGGCTTGGGGGCCGCCTTTATTTCGCCGCTTCCGCTCGACGCGGGGCGTCGGCCTCAGGCGCGAAGCCGCGGCTGACTCGCGCTACCCCTGCCCGATAGGTTCCGAGGCGTCGGCGGCGAGTTCCTCTTCGCCCGCCGTCATCGCGGCGCCGCGCCACTCCACCGCACCGGCGCCCCAGCCCTTCACCCAGAGCCAGGGCAACATGAGATCGCGCACGAGCCAGGCGACGGGCGACCAGCGGCTCAGCGGCCAGCCGGCCGCCCTGGCCAACGCAGCCTCGGCGCCGTACCATATCAGCGCCGCGAGCAAGAGGCCGCTGCTGGCACTCAGACGAAAATCCCGCGCGCCGATCGCCGCGGCGAGGAGCGTGAACACGCTGGTCGTGATGATTTCCGATCCGAAATGCCCCGGAAAGCACTCGCGGCGAATCCGCGCCCAGCGCAGCTGCCGGTTCCAGACCGCGCGCAGGCGCCGGGGGCCGATCGGCTGCGCAAATGGTCCGTCGACCAGGTAGGCGTGCAGTCCCTGACGACGAATCAGCTTGGTCGAGGCCGCATCCTCCGCGATCTCCACGCCCAACGCCTCGATGCCGCCGGCCGCCTCGATCACGTCGCGCCGATAGAGCATGGTCTTGCCTTGCGCGAAGCCATGGCCGACGCTTTCGGCCGCATATTGCCAGCGCGCCTGATAGGTATTGAGAAATGCGCATTCGAGGTGGGCCACGAAATTCTCCGGTCGCGACCCGATCGGGGGCGAGCTGACGATGCCGGTGTCCGGGCGCCAACGTGAAATCAGGCGCGTCAGGTAATCCGGGGGCATCAGCACGTTCGAATCGGCCATGACGATCCAGGAATGGCGCGCCGCCTTCCAGCCCTTGACGACGTTGTTGAATTTCGGATTCACGCCGATGCGATCGTCGCCAACGAGCAAACGCGCAGGAATTGCGGGATGGGCGTCGATGAAGCCACGAACGAGCGGGGCGATCGGGTCCACGGCGTGGGAGATGCAGAAGACGATCTCGTATTCGGGATAGTCGAGCGCGAAAATCGACGCCAGCGTCTCTCTGGAGTACGGCTCGACGCCGCACAGCGGTTGGACAATCGAGATGGGGGGAAGGTAGGCCGGAGGCCTCCTTTCCGGCAGGTTCTTTCGGCATCGCCCCCCAGCGAGCGCGGCGCTCAATACGTGGAGACCGAGACCGGTCACCGCTAAGCCGGCCGCGAATGCGGATATCGTCATATTTATTTCCAACGACCCGCGATCGAGTCGACGTAGTATACCAGATTGCCGCGTCCGCGCGATGCTCCCTTGGAGACGAAATGTCTTCGACCCCGATCGTCCGTTTCGCGCCCTCGCCCACGGGCCGCATCCCATCGGCAACGCCCGCACCGCGTTGTTGAACTGGTTGTTCGCCCGGCGCGGAGCCGGGCGGTTCATTCCGCGCTTCGACGACACCGATCTCGCGCGCTCGCGCGCCGAATACGCCGAAGCCATCGAATACGATCTGGGATGGCTCGGCATCCGACCCGACCTGTTCTACCGGCAGTCCGAGCGAATCGCGCTCTACGATTCCGCCGCGGAGCGCCTGCGCGATCTAGATCGGCTCTACCCTGCTACGGGGCCGCCGAGGAGCTCGATCGCCGCCGCAAGCGTCAGCAGGCGCTCGGGCGACCGCCGATCTACGATCGCGCCGCGCTGCGTCTGACCGCTGAGGAGCGCGCGGCGCTCGAGGCGCAGGGCCGACGCCCCCACTGGCGCTTTCGCCTCGAGTCCGAAATCGTGCGCTGGAACGACCTCGTTCGCGGCGAAAGCCATATCGATTGCGCGTCGCTCTCCGATCCCGCTCTCAAGCGCGAGGACGGGTCCTATCTCTATACCTTTACTTCCGTGGTCGACGATGTCGACCTCGGCGTCACGCATGTCATTCGCGGCGAGGATCACGTCACCAATACAGCCGTACAGATTCAGATTTTCGATGCGCTGGCGGGTCGCGCGCCGATCTTCGGCCATCACAATCTCCTGACGGACGCGAGCGGCGACGGGCTCTCCAAGCGCACCGGCGCGCTCTCTATCGCCTCGCTGCGGGAGAGCGGCGTCGAGGCGCTCGCCGTGGCGGCGCTCGCGGTGCTCGTCGGCTCCGCCGAATCGGTGCGCCCGATCGGCTCGCTCGACGAATTGGCGGCCACCTTCGAACTGTCTCAGCTCTCGCATGCCTCGGCGCGCTTCGATGTGGCCGAATTGCGCGCCCTTTCCGCTCGCACGCTGCATCAGACGCCGTTCGAGGCCGTGCGCGATCGTCTTGCCGCGCTCGGAATCGCCGGGGCGCCGGCCGAACCGTTCTGGGCCGCGGCGCGCGGCAACCTGATGCGTCTGGACGAGGCGCGTGACTGGTGGGCGGTGGTTCACGGCGAAGTGTCGCCGGTGGTCGAAGATGCCGCGTTCATAGAATTCGCCGCGGCGCGTCTGCCGCCGGAACCTTGGAACGCCGCCACCTGGAGCGCTTGGACGGCGGCGCTCAAGCGCGAGAGCGGGCGCAAGGGCCGGGACCTCTTTCATCCCTTGCGCTTGGCGCTGACAGGCCGAGAATCCGGCCCCGAGCTCGCGGCGCTGCTGCCGCTGATCGGACGCGCTAGAGCGTCGGCCCGATTATCCGCACCCGCCGCTTGACGCCGTCCGGGCCCGTCACTTCGACGGTCTGACCCTGGTCCTGACCGACGCGGGCGCCCGACTTCGCCTCGCCGTCCGCGATGCCCGACGTCTCGCGACTGATGGTCGCCGCCTGCTGGCTCAGATTCAGATCCACCCCGTAGGCGTCGGTCCCGGACGGGGCCGCAGGCGCGGGCGCAGGCGTCGGCGCCGCGATCGGCTTGGTCGACTTCGCCTTCGGATCGCTCTTGGCTTCGACCTTGGGGTCGGGTTTCGGCCGCGAAAGCTCGGCGGCTTTCTCCGGCGTGACGATGATGTCGGTCTTGTCCTCGCGGCCGAGCTTGATCTCCGCGTTCGCCAGCGCCTCCGCCCAGCTCTGCCCGCGTCGACGGCACGAACAGGAGGAATCGAACGTCTTGCGATATTGCAGCGCGTTTGGACTGTCGATGTACCGGGCGCCCGAGATCGACACCGCCTGCTCGATCTCGCCGCTCGAGGGATAGGTGTAGAGACTCACGTCCGCGTTCGGACAGAGCGCACGGCACAAGTCCTCGAGGCCGTCCAGCCGCCCGCCGCTCGCTGAATAGGAAACAGGGAAGAACGCCCCGTCACATGCGCGCACGCACACCGCCTTCGATCCCGCGCGCACTTCGCCGATGTTGGGATCGATCGTCCGTTCCGGTTTGTCCAGCCCCTCGGGAAGTAGCGGCTCGTCCCTGACTTCGGCGGGCTTTGGCTGGCCGAACAGAGCTTCCAGGAGATTGGGGGAGTGAGAAGGAGCGTTCGCGCATTGCGCGTTGTAGCGGGCGATCAATTCGCCCCGTCCGCCCTGGCCTCCGCCCGCGCGGGCCTGCAAATCGTCGAGATTGGCGCGCATGCGGGCCATCCTCGCGTCGAGCGGTCCGCATTCGGCGGGCGGCGGCGAGCCGAAGAAGAGGAATTGTCGCTTTTCGCAGCCGATCGAATGTGCGTAGGCGACGGTGCGATCGATCTCCGCGCGCTGTTTCTCGGCGGCCGCCTGATACTGCGCGCTCTGCGAGTTGCGAGGGGGCTCAGAGATCTCCTGACGCAGCCGCTGGCAATCCGCGCTCTGTGATCGCGCGGTGTCCGCGCTGACCAAAGAGACGGCGACTCCGAGCGTCGCCAGCAGCGCGGCCGCGCCTGAGCGCCATGAGAGGCGGTCTAAACGACCTGAAAGACGGTTCTGCATCGTTATGGCGAATTCCTCATGGCGTTCGGTCGGCGTGACCGGGGTGCAGGCGTCGTGAGTAGCGATTCGCGACGGCGCGAGCGTAGCGTCGAGAACGAAGCGCACCCGAGCTTTACGAGGTTTTTCGTTTCGGCGCCAGTTCCCTTGACCCGATACACTGGTTCCCGAGCCCTGCGTAGGGCATAACTCCGGGATGGCCGAATCTGCGATCGTCGCCTCGAACGCGACGGAAATTTCCGTCACCGATTTATCGAATGCGCTCAGACGCACGCTCGAGGATCGTTTCGCCTATGTGAGGGTGCGGGGCGAAATCTCGGGATATCGCGGGCCGCATTCGTCGGGGCATGTCTATTTCTGCTTGAAGGACGCAGGCGCGCGTCTCGACGCCCTCATTTGGAGAAGCACCTTCCTGCGGATGCGGGTCAAGCCCGAGGAGGGGCTCGAGGTCGTCGCCACAGGCAGGATCACGACATTCGCCAACAAGTCGTCGTATCAGATCGTCGTCGAATCGATCGAGCCGGCGGGCGTCGGCGCGCTGATGGCGCTGCTCGAGGCGCGTCGCCGCAAGCTGGCGGCGGAGGGCCTGTTCGATCCCGCGCGCAAGCGATTGCTTCCCTATATGCCGCGCGTCATCGGTGTGGTGACCTCGCCTGGCGGGGCCGTGATTCGCGACATCCTGCATCGACTGGCGGATCGGTTTCCCGTCCATGTCCTGGTTTGGCCGGTGCGCGTCCAGGGCGAAACTTCGGCCGCTGAAGTGGCGTGCGCGATCCACGGATTCAATGCGCTCGAACCCAGGGGAAAAATCCCTCGGCCGGATCTGCTGATCGTCGCCCGCGGCGGCGGCTCGCTCGAGGACTTGTGGAGCTTCAACGAGGAGATCGTCGTCCGCGCGGCGTCGGAAAGCCTGATTCCGCTGATTTCGGCGGTCGGTCACGAAACTGACTGGACCCTCGTCGATCACGCCGCCGACATGCGCGCGCCGACTCCCACCGCCGCGGCGGAACAGAGCGTGCCGGTGCGTTCCGAACTGCTCGCGCGGCTCGCGGATCTCGATGGCCGCGGGCGTGGCGCGATGCTGCGTCTGGGGCAGAGGCGCCGCGGCGATCTGCGCGCGCTGGCCCGTGCGCTTCCTTTGGGCGAAGCGGTGCTCG
>JBAQGU010000735.1:0-2092 GCA_049287975.1 Roseiarcus sp. | reverse complement strand
ACGGCGATCTTTCGCTGTGTGACGTACGCGATATTCTCGAGCAGGCGAAGCCCTCGCGCAAAACGTTCTTGGAAGTGCCCCGTCACCGCAAGCTCCGCCCACCCAACCAAGCTATCGCAGTCCACAGAAATAAGAACTTAAGAACTTATATCAATATATTTTTATCCACTTTGCGACATTGGTGCGCCAGATAGCCTAACGTCAAGAAATACGCAATCAAGTCACTCTAGAATGACGATGTATAAATCGTTAACGGAGCGATCAATGCGAACTCAACTGACAAAGTTTTTGTCGAAGAGCTCACCGGCACTCGCAAAGGCGCGGGAGCCGACCGTATCCGTTCACCAATCGATTACTCCGGATTACTTGATCTGTCTGGAGGACGGCAAGAAGTTCAAGTCGCTCATCGTGCACCTGGCGGCGATCGGCCTGACGCCGGATCAGTACCGCGCGAAATGGAACTTGCCGCGCGACTATCCCATGCTCGCACCCAACTACGCCGCGCAGCGGTCGACGCTGGGAAGGCAGATGGGCCTCGGACAAGCGCGAGCCAAGACCGCCAGAGCCAAACGAACTGGCTCACCGAATGTAACGGTTGCCAGCTGCGGCGCTTTTCGTCTTGCTGAGCTACTCAACTTTGGTGCAGGCCACGTGCGCGAAAAAGGCCGCTCGAGGAGACGGTTTAGTGGTCACGATTGACACGATGGCAACTTATCGCTTGGTCATCTCAGTGAGCTGCTCAAATCGCAATCCCACGCGCCCAAGAAGATTCGGATGAACCCCGGCGGCTGGTCGAAAGCCCAACGACGCGAAAGGGCCGGCGCGCTAGGTCGCGAGTAGGGGAGAGTTGCGGATCATCCAAGAGGCCAAAATGTCGTTGCCCGCTCTACGCGCAAGCGCGACGCGCGGGAATGCGCCGTGGGGCTGCCAGTGACGATCTCTCACGTGGGAGCTGTGCGGAGAGCGATTGCGCGGGGTTCCCGCGCCGTTTAGGCTGGCGCGACAGGCCACGGGATCACGCAGGAGGCGGCCATATGGCGAAACCCACAGGCACCCGCACCCCCCTTGATGCGAAGCGAGCGAAGCTTCGTGCAAAGGGGCTTACGGAAGCCGAAATCAGCAAGATTTTAATAAATCGACAGACCGCCGGTTCTCAGCCGACCGGCGGAGCGCCGCCCCTGCAGGGCGGGAACATGTCGGGCGTTCTCCGCAACGCCAGCGCCGCCGTGTCGTATGCGCGCGGGGCAATTTTCGGTATCCGTGGCGACATCAGGAACCTTTTCGACCGCAGGGCTCCGCCACTTGAACGCGTAATGTCGGGCGGGTTTTTGGCCTTCAAACTGGCCGTTGTCGCGGTAATCAGTTTTGCGATCTATCAGGAGTGGCGGCAGCACATCATCAGCCAGACCGAGATTGCCGCCGCCCAGGCCCAAAAATTGAGAGCCGAAGGGGACGTGGCAAAGCCGTTCAACAACGCTCAGGCGCGGAAGTTGGAACTGGAAGCAGCGCTTTCGAAGGAAGTCAACGAGGCTCATCCGGCCTCATCGCCTCAGCCTACGCCGTCGTCCATGGTCAGCAACGCGCCGCAGCTTGCCAAGGTCGCCCCTTCGCCGACGGCTGAACCGTCGCCTACGCCCACAGCTTCCCCGAAGGTCGAAGTCGAACTGTCGCCTACACCCTCGCCGTCACCGACGATCGCCCCGACGCCGGAGCCAACACCGCTCCGAACGTCGGCGAGGTTCGATTGCATCAACGGTAAGCACCTGGGGACGGACTACGTGATCTGCGCGTCACCCGAACTGATGGATGCCGAAGCTCGGCTCGAGGATGCTTACGATGCAGCGCACAGCGCCAAGGGGCAGGTCGTCCAGTCGGAGCAATGGGGCTGGATCAAGCGCTACGGGCCGGACTGCGGCTTGCCGCTCCGCAGGCGTCCCGCGCCCGATTTGATAACAAGCGCCGCTCCTTGCGTTCTCTCGGCGATGGAGAGTCGAATTCGGCAACTTCGCGCCGAGGTTCCCCCGTTGAGGGCCTCCAATTAGGCGCGCCGGTCGGTGCATTCGCTCATCGACGTCGATTTTAAGCCCCAAGA
>JBAQGU010000734.1:0-2959 GCA_049287975.1 Roseiarcus sp. | reverse complement strand
CCGTAACCCCCCGGCGCCGCATGCCGCCGACGCCCCGACCAGCACGACGGGTCGTGCCGTTCGATCTCGCCGCGGCGCGCTCGAGCTGCGCTGCTGAGCGGCGCCCGCGAGCGCGACGATCCCCATACTCGATGGTCAGATCGCCGCGGTCGCGACAGCGAGCGCCTCGCCCATGCGCCCTTTTCGCCCGCCGGCCGACGAAAACGGCGGCGAGGCGGCAAATGTCTGGTAGACTGCGGCGGCCAACAGCCGAGCGCCCGCCCCCGATGCCGTTTCCCCATCTGCAGAACCCGCTCCGGCTCCTTCTCTGGTTCACTGCGTTCGGCGCGGCGATCGGCGTCGTTTACAGCGGTAGCATCGCGATGAGCGAAGGCAGTCCGCTGTTTTCGTTCGACGGCGTTCCGCGCGGTCTGCTGACCGGCACGGTGATTTCGAGCATTTTGATCTCGTTCGAAGCCTTCGTTCTGGCGGGGCCGATCGGGGCGCCGCTTCAACGGGCGCCCTTTGCGGTGCACGTGGCGGCCAAGTCGATTGTCTATCTCGTGGTGATCCTGTTCGGCCTCGCCCTCGGGGCGTGGGCGTTCCCGACGCCAATCGAACACGGCATTCGGCGCCAGGACCTCCTGTTCTCGTTCGCGGCCTCGTTCGTATTCACCTTCATGTACGACGTGAGTAGACTGCTCGGGCAGAACGTACTGCTCAATTTCGTCACCGGCCGCTATCACCGGCCGAGAGTTGAAACGCGCGTGTTCCTGTTCATCGACATGGAGGGGTCGACGGGATTCGCCGAGCGGCTCGGCGCACTCGTATTTCACCGCCTGCTCAACCGTTTCGTCGTCGATCTCACTGAACCGATAGTCGCGGCGCGCGGCGAAATCCACAGCTATGTCGGCGATGAAGTGATCGCGACCTGGAGGCTCGAGGAAGGGGTCGCGCACGCCCACTGCGTCGCGGCCTGCTTCAGCGCGATGGACAGATTGGCTCGGCTCGCGCCCGATTACCGGCGCGAATTTGGCGTCGCCGTGAATTTCCGCGCCGGGATGCATTGCGGTCCGGTCGTGACCGGCGAGATGGGTTCGGTAAAGAAGGAGATCGTCTTCCTCGGCGACACCGTCAACACCACGGCCCGTATCCAGGAAATGTGCCGGCAGACCGGCGACCGCGTGCTCGCCTCCGCGGACCTGATCGATCGCCTCGAACTGCCGCCCGGCGTCGCCAAGCGCTCGCTGGGAGGCATGGGACTTCGCGGCAAGAAAAACGACGTAGCGCTCTACGCGTTGACGCGGCAGGTAGAGGCGGTGCGGTTCGCGACGCGCGCGGAACTGGGGCGGTAGGCGAGTTTCGCCCGTCGGCGCACGGCACCCTGCCGCGAGCCCAACAATCTGGCGGTCGATCCGGCGAATGTCTGTTAGACTGCGGTCGCCCCCACTCGAGCGTCCGCCCCCGATGCCGTTTCCCCAGCCGTCCAGCCAGCTTCGGATCGTGCTCTGGTTCACCACGATCGCAGCGATTTTCGGCGCGGTCCATTCGGAAATGAACGTCTCGGCGAGCGGCGGTTCTCTGTTCGCTTCGTATGGCGCGTCGGCGCGGTGATCGGGAGCATTCTGTCTGCTCTTGAAGTCTTCGTTCTGTCGACGTCGCTCGGGGCGCCGCTTCGTCGAACGCCTTTCCCCGTTCATGTGGCAATCAAGACCCTCATCTATCTCGTCGTCATCTTGTTCAGTCTCGGGCTCGGAGCGGCGGTTTTCCCCGCGCCGGGCCACCACGGGATCGATCGTCAGGACGTGCAGTTTTCGCTCGCGGCCGCTTTCGTATTCAGCTTCATCTACGACATGAACCGGCTGCTCGGGCAGCATGTGCTGCTAACGACGAACTGCGGGATGATCACGGAGTTGGAGCCGCGCCGTCCGTTTCTCAAAGGTCCAGGCTCAGCGGCAAGATGACAAGGTCCCTGATCGTGATGGTCTTTGGTCGGGTCAGCATGAAGAGGACTGCGTCAGCGACTTCCTTCGGTTCCATCAGGCTTCCGGCCGCGAGCGCCTCCTCCATCTTGGCCTTCGGCCAGTCGTCCAACAGGGCGGTCACCACTGGGCCGGGCGCGATGGCGCCGACGCGGATGCCATGCTTGGCGACTTGGCGTCTCACAGTATGGACAAAGGCCTGAACGGCGTGTTTCGACGCCGTGTAGATCGGTTCCCAAACGACCGGAACGAGGCCCGCCACTGAACTCGTGACGATGATGTCGCCGCTCTTTTTCTCGACCATATGCGGCAGGACGCAGCGAATGGAGCGGAATGCGGCGTTGACGTTGAGGTTCAGCATGCGATCCCAGGCGTCCGGGTCGCCCGTCACCACGTCGCCGCCGATGTAGGCGCCCGCATTGGCATGAAAAATGTCGAGGCCACCCGCTCTTTCCAAGATCTGCGGCATCATCCCGGCGACGCTCGAAGGGTTTGCGAGATCGATCACCAACGGGATTGCGGAAGGGCCCAAGTCGGCACACAAGTGTTTCAGCTTTTCCTCGGCGCGATCGATGAGGACGACCTTGGCGCCTGACTTCAAAAACGTGGTAGCGCACGCGAGGCCGATGCCGGAGGCCGCCCCGGTAACCGCTGCGACCTTTCCGTGAAGTTCATCACCCATCTCAGTTATCCTTTCTCAGTTATCCTATCGACAAGGAACCGTCTGAAAAAAACCGAATTGGTTGGACGGCAAATCTCGCCGATTGGGGCCATCTTGCCCTGCAAGGGGGAAAGGGTACGCGCCCAGCTGACTTGTTTCCTGGCGAGCCCCGCTAAGCCGACACGGAGAAACAAGTGAGCCAATTCCCTGTCCGTCATTGCGAGCGAAGCGAAGCAATCCAGGGGCCGCAGTACGACCGTCTGGGTTGCTGGCGCCGCGCATGCTGTGGCCACTGGATTGCTTCGTCGCCAGGGCTCCTCAATGACGGATGGGTCGC
>JBAQGU010000733.1:0-2414 GCA_049287975.1 Roseiarcus sp. | reverse complement strand
GCATCTGCCAGTCCGCGGGCTCCGGCGCCGGCCGTGGCGCGATCGGCGCCCAGATCTCGACGAGGCCCGGCAGCGCTTCGTGAAAGGCGACATGCGGCGGCGGCCTGTCTTCGCCCGCGCTCACCCCGCGCCAGACCGCCTCGACCGCGAAAACCCGATCGACGCTTTCCAGCACCGGCGGCGCCGATCGAAACGACAGGTTCAGGTCGACCGAAGCGAAAGGGAGCTTGGCGTGAAAGTGGCGGCGTTCGAACTCACGCCGCATGGCGTCGAACATCGTCGGCGCCGCGCCCTGGAACGAAAAGATCGACTGCTTTTCATCGCCGACCGCGAAGAAGGTGCGGACCCGCCGATTCGCACCCTCGCCGGCCAGGAAGTCGGAAGCAATTTCGCGCAGGATGTCCCATTGCGCCTGCGAAGTATCTTGCGCCTCGTCGACCAGAATATGGTCGATGCCGGAATCGAGCTTATAGAGCACCCAGGCCGTGTCGACGTTCTTCAGCAGCGCGCGGGTGCGCTGGATCAGATCGTCGAAATCGAGCCATCCGCGCGCGTTCTTGAGCGTGGCGTAGCGCTTCAGCACGGTCTCGGCGACCGTGACGAGCGCGTGGCTGCGATCGACGGCCTCGGCCGAGCGCAGGCGATCGGCGAGCCGCTCCAGGCGACCCTGCTCGGCGTACAATTGCTCGACCGCGGCGGGGTAGCGCTGCGCGACGGCTTTGGTCGCGAGGACCTTTCGCGGGGGGCCGGCCTGCGTGAAGAAGACGCCGAGATACATCTGCAGCGCCAGGTCCGCATCGTCTAGCGCCGCCGCGGCTCTCAGGGTGTTGGCGCGCTCCTGGTCGGTCTTGGCGCCGGCGCCGAGCTTGCTCGCCCAATCGCGCCACCGCCGCGGCCCGCCGCCGCCCACGAACATTTCTTGCTGGATCGTCTCCACGCTCTCGTCGGGCGCGAGCCCGAGCCGGCGCCGCAGACGCGCCGCATAGGCGCTCGCCCCACCCGACGCGGCGAGTTCCTCGCGTCGTCTGAGCGTGGCGCTGAGCAGAGCGTCGAAACCGTCGGCGCCCGCGATGCGTGCGATTTTCTCCACCGCGGCGGCGAGGTCGGAATCGCGAAGCGCGAGCTCGAACGCGGCGCCGCGAGCTCTCCGCAGCAGATCGCCGGCTTCACGGTCCTCCAGGACACGAAAGCCCGCGGGAACATTGGCCTCGAACGGAAAGAGGTGCAGCAGACGCTCGCAGAACGCGTGAATGGTCTGGATCTTGAGTCCGCCCGGCGTCTCGATCGTCCGCGCGAACAGCTTGCGCGCGAAGTCGAGGTCGGCCCCCGCGGGCCCGGGCGCGCCGGAACGTACGATCGCGTGGGCGAGGCTTTCGTTCGAAAGCGTGGTCCACCTGCCCAGTTCCTTGAAGACCCGCGACGACATGTTGGCCGCCGCCGCCTTGGTGAAGGTGAGGCAGAGAATGGCGCTGGGCTGCGCCTTGGCGAGCAACAGGCGCAACACGCGCTGCACCAGAACGTGTGTCTTGCCCGAACCCGCGTTGGCGGAAACCCAGGCCGAGGCCTCGGGGTCGGAGGCGCGCTGCTGTGCGATCCGCGTCGGCCTCGGCACTTCGCGGCGGGCGTTCACGGGGAGTCTCCCGCGGCGGCCGCGAGGCCGCCGGTCGCCGACCACTCCTTGACGCGCGCGAGATGGTCGTAATCGGCGCCGCGTCCGGCGAATTTCGGATGCGGGCGGGAAAGGTAGGGCGTCGATTCTCTCGCGAATTGTTCGAGCAACAGCTTCAGCCCCAAAAAATGGCTCTCGACGACTTCCGCGAACGGGACGTCCTTGAATTTCAGCTCGCGGACGAAGCCGCCGTCCGCGCCGCCGAGCTTCAGATAGATCGCGGTGAGGACCGGCTCGCGCGGGACTTCGGCGAAGGCGCCGCGCGAAACCATCGCCGCTTCGAGCGTGAGTTGCGGCGCGAAGCCGACCTGGACTTCCGCAATGCCGGGGGGGACGCCGGTCTTGTAGTCGACCACCGCCGCGCCGCCTCCGTGGAGCAACTCGATGCGGTCCGCGCGCGCCGTCAGCGTGAAGCGCGAACCGTCGGACAAAGGAATCTCGAGCCGGCCCGCTTTCTCCACCCAGACCGCGCTCGCCGCTTCACGGCGCGCCGCGTCGAAGGCGATAAACGCGTCCAGACCCTCGACGATGCGCGGCCACCGCAGCGCATGGAACGCGGGGTCGGCGAGCAAGGGCGCGAACGAGGCTCGCGCGATCGCCATCAACCGCACGCGCATCTCGTCAGGCGAGAGTTCGACGACGAGGCTTTCGGAGAATTTTTGCAGCGCGTCGTGCCAGACGTCGCCGATCTCGCTCGGCCCGGCCTCGGCGCCTATCGGCGCCAGCAGCTGCAATTCCAGTATGC
>JBAQGU010000732.1:0-3939 GCA_049287975.1 Roseiarcus sp. | reverse complement strand
GGAATTTACTTCGGGGGTCTTCGCAAACAACTGAATTCGCAGATGTTTTCGGGACGGTTTTTCGCGCTGGTTGACGGATTCTGGAGGAATTCCCTGTTGTTTCCCTGTAACGGGGTCAATCTCACACCCCGATCGCCGCCTTCACGCGGTCCTGCGAGAGCGGCAAATCCCGAAGCCTGATTCCGGCCGCGTTTCGCAGCGCATTGGCGATGGCGGCAGCGGTTGGCCCCTGCCCCGCCTCGCCCGTGCCTAGAAACGGGAGCCCAGGGCGCTCGATGATGTGGACTTCGACGCTCGCTGGCGCCGCCGGGAAGCGCAGGATGGGGTAGCCGCTCCAATCCATGCTGGTGATGTGGCGGCGATCGAAAGTGACCTCTTCGAACAGCGTCCAGCTCGTCGACTGCACGATCGTGCCCTCGATCTGATTGCGGATGCCGTCGGGATTGATGGGTTGGCCGCTATCCACCGCGGCGACGACGCGACCGATCCGCACGCGTCCGGTTTCGTGCTCGACCGTTAGTTCGAGTGCGATCGCGCAATAGGCGCCGAGGTTCTTGTAGCGCGCGAAGGCGAAACCGCGGCCGCGCCCAGCCTCGGAAGGCGGCGGCTTGGACCAGCCGAACCGTTCGGCCGCGGCCGCGATGACGTCTCGGGCTCGCGCATCTTGCATGTGGCGCAGCCGGAAGGCCACCGGGTCCGCGCCGGCCGCCTCCGCCAGTTCATCCATGAAACTCTCGATCGCGAAAATGTTGTGATAAGCGCCGAGCGAGCGCATCGCCGATACGCGCAACGGCATGGTCGGCAGGAAGTGGTAGACGACCCGGGCGTTCGGAAACGTGTAGAGCGGGTTGCTGTTGCGATCGCCGCCGCCCTCCGGCATCGGGATCGGCTCGGGTGGCGGCGTCGGCAGCGGATCCGGCAGCGCCGCGTTCTGGATCAACAAACCGCCCTTCGTGGGTCGGGTGCTGTGGGTATTGCTCCAAACGTCGTAATTCCAGTCGACGATGGCGCCGTCGGCGTCCAGAGCGGCCGAGACCTCGGTGATCATCGCCGGCCCGAACGGTTCGGCGACATTCTCCTGCTCGCGCATCCATTGCACCCGGATCGGCCGCCCCGGCACCTCCCGAGCAATCAGCGCCGCGTCCGCGGCGACGTCATCGGCGCCGTTGTGGCCGTAGCAGCCGGAGCCCTCGACGTGAATGCAGCGCACCTTCTCCTTGGGCAAACCCAGCAATTCCGCGAGCGCGCCGCGTAGCGGGTAAACGCCCTGCGCATGCGTCCAGACCGTCACACCCTGGTCGGTGGATTGCGCCACGGCGCAGGAAGGACCGATGGACCCGTGCATGAGATACGGTTTTGTGAAGCGCGCCTGCAGCCGCTGGACGGGGGCGGCCGCGGGCCCCTTCCAGGTGAGCACTTCGATGTCGCGCGCCGGCAGAGTCTGAAGCACGGAATGCACCGCACTCTGTTCCGGCAATTTCGCGTCTTCGCTCCATTGCGCGGAGTTCGACAGTGCGCGCCACGCTTTGACCGCCTGCCATTCGCGTGTCGCGACGACGGCGAGATAGTCGCCCTGCCGCACGACTTTCTCGACGCCGGACATCTCTTCGATGGCGTTGGCGTCCACGCTCCGCAATCGCGCCCCGGGGCTGGGCTGACGCACGACCCGCGCGTGCAGCATGCCGGGCAAGCGCATGTCCTGGATATAGGCGACGCCGCCGGTCAGCTTGCCGGGAATATCGACCCGCGGCAGCGAGGTTCCGACAATGCGATAGGCTTTGGGATCCCCGAGGCCTGTCGCGGGCTGCGCGCTCACGTGCAGCGACAGTCCGGCGGCGAGCGGTCCGTAGCCGAGGCTGCGGCCGTCGGGAGCATGAACGGAACCGTCACGAGCTTGCAGTCGATCGACCGGGAGGCCGAATTGGGCGGCGGCGGCCTCTATCAGCAACGCGCGCACCTGGCCGGCGGCGTTGAAGATCGCCGTGCCGCTGTCCTGCATGGAATGGCTGCCGGCGGTAAAGCCCTCGTTTGGCGTCCGGTCCGTGTCGGCCGTGACCAGCTCGATATGCTCCGGGGCGAGCGCCAGTTGCTCGGCGGCGAGCTGAATCACCGCGGTTTTCAAACCTTGGCCGAGTTCGGCCTTGCCGGTGAATACCGTCGCTCGACCGGAGGCGTCCACCTTGATCCAGGCGTCCAGCATTGGCGTATGTGCGAGGCTGCCCGGCAACACTTCGGGAGGCGCCGCCGCGGCGGGCGGTTCATCCGCCGGGGTGCGCTTCGACAGTGCAAACGAGACGATCAACGCGCCACTCGTGGCGAGCATCCGGCGACGCGACAGTTGCGGCATCGAGAGCGCATTCACAGGGCGGCTCCCTTCATCGCCAGCGCCGCGCGCTCGACCGCTCGCAGGATGCGCATGTGCGTCCCGCAGCGACAGAGATTGGGCATCATCGCTTCGCGGATCTGATCCTCGGTCGGCGACGGGTTGCGTTCGAGCAGCGCCTGCGCCCGCATCACCATGCCGGCGATGCAATAGCCGCATTGCGCCGCCTGCTCCTCGATGAAGGCGCGCTGGACGACGCCCGGCGCCGACACGGTTCCGAACCCCTCGATCGTCTTGATCTGGCGGGCGGGGAGAAGCGCGATCGGGGTCATGCAGGAAAAGATCGCCTTGCCGTCCACCATCACCGTACACGCCCCGCATTGTCCGAAACCGCAGCCGAATTTGGCGCCATTCAGCTGCAAGTCGTCACGCAGCACGTACAGCAGGGGTGTATCGGGGTCGGCGTCGACTTCATGCTGGCGACCGTTGACGGTGAGAGTGATCATGGTCAGGAGCCCCCTTGCTCTCGGGCGCGGCGAATTTCCTTCTCGACATCGGGCCACGCCGGAGAACGGCTGAAGTTCGCTCGCAGATATCCTACGAGATGGGCGACTTGTTGGTCGGACAGTTCGTCGGCGAAGCCAGGCATGAATGGGCCCACCCGGCCCTCTCGCCAGGGGATGCCTCGCAAGATCGTCTGAATCGCGTCGCGAGGCGAGGGAGCGTTCACCGCCGTACTCGCAGCCATAGACGGCGCGCCCAATTGCCTCAGCGGGGACCCCGGAGCATGGCAACCTGCACAGGCCCCCTCGTAAACCGCGTCGTGCGCAATCGCTCGACCGGCCGGCGCCGTTCTCGGCGGCGACTTGCCCATCAGGGACACGAAATAGACCGCGATCGCGCGCACATCGTCGAACGGCGCGCGCGCCAGTTCGTTGGTGACTTCGCGCATCGGACCGGCAGCCGCGCCATGGCCCGGCGCGAAACCGGTTCGTAGGTAGTCGGTCAAGGTTTCGACGCTCCAAGGCTCAGAGCCGGGCGGTGCGGCTCGCAGCGCCGGCGCGTCCCAGCCTTCAGCCTCGCCGCCCGCGAACGCCCTCGAGCCTTCTTCCGCCCCGAGCGCATTGCGGGGGGTGTGGCAGGCGCCGCAATGGCCGAGAGTTTCCACGAGATAGGCGCCGCGATTCCATTCGGGTCCCTGCGATGGGTCCGGCCGCCATTCTCCGGTCCGCAGAAACAGGAGATTCCAGCCGGCGACGAGCCATCGAATGTTTAACGGGAAAGCGATGACGTCGGGCGGCGACTTCGCCGAGACCGGCGTCCGCGTCATCAAGAAGGCGTAGAGCGCCTCGACGTCCTGATCGGTCGCATGGGTGAAATGCGGATAGGGGAACGCGGGATAAAGATATTGCCCCGTGCGATCGACGCCTTCGCGCATCGACCGCGCAAAGGCCTGTTTCGACCACGCGCCGATGCCCGTCTCGGCGTCTGGCGTCATGTTGGTCGCGTAAATCACGCCGAACGGCGTCGATAGCGGTCGTCCTCCCGCGAACGGCCGTCCCGACTTTGCGGTGTGGCAAACCGCGCAATCGCCGACAGCCGCGAGCGCGGCGCCC
>JBAQGU010000731.1:0-23089 GCA_049287975.1 Roseiarcus sp. | reverse complement strand
GGTCGAGGATGCGCTCGCCCGCGAGACCGCGGCCGCCGAGGCCCGCCTCCGCTTCATCGAAACCGGCGCATGCGAAGCGGACTTGTTGT
The DNA here is from genome assembly GCA_049287975.1 of Roseiarcus sp. GTDB lineage: Bacteria > Pseudomonadota > Alphaproteobacteria > Rhizobiales > Beijerinckiaceae > Roseiarcus. The sequence continues at coordinate 23,000 of JBAQGU010000731.1, read as the reverse complement.
TCGCCGAGCCGACCGAGATCGTGCAGAGGCTGATGACGGCGACGATCGCGAGCGTCGGCGGGCGGGACGCCAGCCGCGTCGGGTTGGAAAAGATCGAGGCGCTCGTGGCGGGGTTGCGGAAGGCATTGCGCAGCGGCGAGCGATTCAGCGCGAATGTCGGCGGCGCGCGCGTGCGGTCGGACGGTGGGACGGTGCGCGTCGGCAGGGAGCCGGCGCGGCGGAAGACCGCCGATACGATCGGGCTATCCCGGCTCCCGACTGGCGACGGTCATAGCAATCCGAAGACCCCGCCGTAGAGACCCACCGCGGTGACGACGGTGCAGATGACGATCAAAGCCCAGAGATAGATCCCACGCGGACGCTGCGGCTGCGGCTGCTGACGCTGGTCGTCGCTGCCGAACTCGAACCTCGGATCGTGAGTATGTTCATGCGTCTACCGGCGCTTTCAGCTTCTGAGGATCAGGAGGCCCGGCGCTTTGATGAGCCGAAGATATCGGTGCAGCGTTCGTAGGCGAGAAGTGCCGATTTCAGTTCTGCATCGAGCGATATCAAAGCATTAGGCGCCTTTTTCTGTCGCTCGCCAAGACGCTGGCGGCGACCTGCCTTTTGCGCCATCCATGTCGCGGATCTAGCGTTTTCAATGGGTTGTAAGCAAGTCCTCAGGCTATTTGTCCGGGCCGTTTTTCCTCGGGAAGAATACGACGCAAGCACGCAAAACACAGCGATATCAAACGGTTCTAAGCAATAACTCATTCCGGTTCCAAGCCGCAAATCCCCACGTGCGCGCCGCGATATCGAACAGAGGTTGAAAGGCGTTGTCACCCCTCCGCCGTCGCGACCGACCGCTCTCAGGCGCTACGCCATCGCCGCTCTTCGAACCCTTGGACGCGGCCTCAGCCGTGCAACACGAGCTTCTGGACGCGCCAATTCAGGAGTTCGGCGACGTAAAGCACGTTTTCCGCGGGGCACGCCATCTGGTGAATCCAGCCGAACTGTTTCAACCGTTTGCCGGATTGGCCAAGCACGCCCAACAGTTTGCCGTCGAGCGTCAGCCTGTAGATGCGGCCGGGAAAGGCGTCGGCGCTGTAGAGAACGGGTTTCGGTCCGGGCGAGATACAGATCGCCCACGGCGAGCCGGGCGCGAATGTGCCGGCGGCGATCTCCGCCTCGCCCGGCTTGTTGCCGATCGCCGGCTGCGCATCGGGGGGCACGGGAACGTCGATGGTGAATTGTCGGAGGAATTTGCCGTCGCCGTCGAACACCTGAATGCGCCGGTTGCCGCGGTCGGCGACATAGACTTGGCCTGACGCGTCGACCGCGATGCTGTGCGGGGTATGGAACTGGCCGGGGCTCACGCCGCGATCGCCCCATGACTTCAGCCAGTTCCCATCCTTGTCCACCTTGGCGACGCGGGAGTTGATGTAGCCGTCGCTGATGTAGGTATTGCCCGCGGCGTCCCAGGCGACGTCGGTCACCTGACGAAACTTGCCGTTTTCGGCCGGTAGCGGCGGGTCCGGATGTTTCAGCGGGCCGGTCCCCTCGTCGGACGCCTCCTGTTTGCGGCCGAACACCATGTCGACGCGGCCGTCCGGCGTGAACTTGACGACCATGTCCGAGCCTTTGTCGGTCACCCAGATATTGTCGCTGCGGTCGACCTTTACGGTATGCGCGAACGACCAGGCGTAGAGATTATGGCCGATCTCGCGCAGAAACCGCCCGTCGGCGCCGAATTCGAGCAGCTGAGTCGCCGCGGCGCCGTAGGCGGGCCCCGTCGTGTTCCCGCGAGAGAGCGCGAAGACATGCCCCTTCGAATTGAGCGCAACGCCGGAGACTTCGCCAAAATAGATGTCGGCCGGCAGGCGCAACGGATTAGGAACGGAATCATAGGCGATCGTCGGGACCGTGTCGGCGAACGCGAGACGCGGCGACAGGACGAGCCCCGCGACAACGCCGCCGGCGGCCGCCATGAAACGGCGACGATGCAGGATTGCGTTCGAACCGGCGCCACAGCAGAGGCACGACGGGCGAATTCGAAGCCGCATTGGTTCCTCCCGGGCTCGTTGGCCGCATCGGACTCTGCGCGTTTCGGCCGGACAGTCAAGCTCGAGGCGATGCGGACAGGATGAGAACAGACTGCCTCCGTGATGTCGACATTTTCGGGGTTCATGAGTGGCCCGAGCACCGGAGCGTCATCGCAGACGCGTCACGACGCTCGCTACCTCGGCGGCGAGAAGATGCATCTGCTACCGTCCGGTTCGGCTGACTCGGAGGCCGGCGTTGGCAGGCTTCACTGGGCGCGTGTTTCATGCCCCTGAGCCTCGAATCGTCCCTCGCGCGGATACTTACCCCAATCGCTAAAATCCGCCGCATCGTTCAAATACTGACGCATGGGTCGGCGAGGCCGTCTGCTGGGAGTGAAGCGCCAACGACCAACAGTCGATCGAGCAAGATTGAAACGGAACGTGCAAACCCACATGAGGTCGAAATGCGAACCATAGACGAAATCGTTGCGGTTACGTTGAAGACGACCGAAGCCTCGCTGCGAGAGGCTTTCGAGGCGGGACGCGCCCACACGGCCTCCGCGTTGAAGAACAGGATGGCGGCCTTCTTCGAGGGTCTGATTTCCGAGGCCGAGGGGAAAATCGCCGCCGTCGCGGCGCCGCCGCACAGCGAACCGCCGCACAGCCCCGAGCCGCCGCCGAGCGAGCCGCATCACGCCGATCCCCATCCGGACGGTCATCACGGCTAAACGCGCCACGAACGAAACGGCCGCCGCTATCAGGCGGCCGGCCAATGGGCCCCTCGGTGTCATCGGTCAGACCGTTTTGGTCATTGAAATGAATTGCCGATAGCGTGTAGAATCTGCTCGAAGCCGCGACAAGCGGCGAAGCGAGGGAAGAACGCTCATGGGCGGATTCGACGCACCATGCAACAATGCGCCTGCGGCGACGCGCACGTGCAGGCGATCCAGCGCTCAATCGTCCGCCGCTTGGCGCGCATTACCCATCGCCGCGATAATTTCGACCCTATGGCTCGGCGCGTCGGCCGCTTTCGGTCAAATCGTCGAGACGCCGATCCCGGAAGATCCGATCGCGATCGACAGCGGGGCGGTCACGGGTAAGGTCCTTCCGTCCGGCGTGAAAGCCTATTTCGGGATTCCTTACGCGGCCGCACCCACGGGCGATCTTCGTTGGCGCGAACCGCAGCCGGTCCAGGCCTGGAAGGGCGTCTATCACGCCGACCGGATGGCCCCCGAATGCATTCAGGTTTTGCGCCGCCACAACCTCAACCATTATTTCGGGGAAGAGGCGACCAGCGAGGATTGCCTGTATCTGAACGTCTGGGCGAGCGGCGACGCCAAACTCGGCGCCGGCCTGCCCGTGGTCGTCTGGATCTATGGCGGCGGCTTCACGCTCGGCTCCAGCGGCATGGCGATGTACAGCGGCGAAAACGTCGCCAAGAAAGGCGTGATCTTCGTCAGCTTCAACTACCGGGTCGGCGCGCTCGGCAATATGGCGCATCCTGATTTGACGGCGGAGTCGCCGCACCACGCCTCGGGCGACTACGGCTTTCTCGATCAGGTGGCGGCGCTCCGATGGGTTCGACGCAACATCGACAAATTCGGCGGCGATCCGGGAAAGGTGACGATCGTTGGCCAGTCGGCGGGCGCCATGTCCGTGTCCGCGCTGGAGGCGAGCCCGCTCGCCAAGGGACTTTTCCAACGCGGCTTCGCGATGAGCCTCAGTCTTTTCGACAACCGTTTCCACCTCGCGCCGCTGGCCGAGGCGGAGAAGACCGGCCTCGAAGTGCAGAAGGTGCTGGGCGCGAGCTCGCTCGCCGATATGCGGCTCGCGTCCGCCGACAAAATCCTCGCGGTGCAGAAGGACTGCCAGCTCGGCTGCTCCGGAACGATCACCGTCTGGCCCGACATCGACGGCTATTTTCTGCCCGCCGGCGTTCCCGATATCTTCGCGGCCGGCAAACAGAACGACGTGGCGACGGTGTCCGGCTTCACGCGCGACGAAAGCTCCAATGCCCTACGCACGGCCGGCGATCTCGAAGCCTATGTCGCTGCCGCGCACAAGCTCTACGGCGATCAGGCCGAACGTTTCTTGAAGCTCTACCCCGCCGCCAGCGACGCCGAGGCGAAGCCGATGGGGCTTACGGCCGCGCGCGAGGGCCAGGCCGAAGCGGGCACGCGAAACTGGGCGCTGGCGCAGAGCGCGACCGGCAAGGCGCCGTTTTACATGTACATGTTCTCGCGCGTGCATCCGTTCGCCGAGGGCGTGAAGTTCTTCGACGACCCGAAGTCGATCGGCGCCTATCACACTTCGGACGTCCCCTACTGGTTCGGCACGCAGGACGCCTTCAACAAGTTCCGCGTGACGCGAGACTGGACGCCGTTGGACCGCGATCTGTCGGATCGGATGCTCGATTGCCTCGTCGCCTTTGCGCGGACGGGAGATCCGAGCACAGCGGCGACGCCCTGGCCGCGATGGAGCCCGAAGGCCGAGAACTACCTCGAATTCGGCGACCAGACCGGCGTGCGAGAGGAAAATGTCGAGCGAATGGAGTTCCACACGCCGGCCAATGCGACGCCGTCGACGCCGCACGTCTCGCGGGACTGAGCGGACGCGTCGTCGAGAAGCGCGGGTTTGATCAGGTCGGGGATGGCATCGTCGGTCGCCACCTTTGCAACAGACTTTTGCAACAAAAAGGTCTGGACCATCATGGGCGCTTAAGCCATCTGGTAACGTGATCGTGATCGTGATATAGCATCCCATGGCGCCCTAGCCGTCTGATCGACAGTGCCAAACGACCCATCGTTTAAAATAGGCCGCGCGCCCGCTTGATACCTGCATTCGTCTTGCGGCTTGCACAAGCAAACGGCAAGCAAACGGAGGACACGACAATGGTTGACGAGGCCAAGCTGAACGAGTTTATCGGCAAAATCCTAGGCGATCTCGGGGGGGCTCTCAGCGTGCCTATGGTGCGCATGGGCGACAAGCTCGGTCTTTACCGGGCGCTCAATGAGCATGGTCCCATGACATCGGGTGAACTGGCGGCGAAGACGAAAGTCGCCGAGCGCTATGCCCGCGAATGGCTGTCGCATCAGGCTGCGTCAGGGTATCTCGAATACGACGCTGCCTCCGGCAAGTTCACTCTGCCGCCGGAGCAGGCGATGGTATTCGCGCAGTCTGACAGTCCCGTCTATTTGCAGGGCGGCTTCGATATCGCGGCGGTCATGCTAGAGAACCAGCCTTTAGTCGAACCCGCATTCCGAACCGGCAAAGGCGTTGGCTGGGGCGATCAGTCACAGTGCCTGTTTTGCACAACTGGGCGCTTCTTCCGTCCGGGCTATCAAAACAACCTCGTGGCTTCTTGGCTACCGGCGCTGGATGGGGTTGTGGCGAAGCTGGAGCACGGCGCGACCGTCGCCGACGTCGGCTGCGGCCATGGGTTCTCCACGATATTCATGGCGAAAGCTTTCCCGAAGTCCACTTTCGTCGGCTACGACTTTCACCCCGCCTCGGTGGAGCAGGCGCGGGTTCACGCCGAGCAGCACGGGGCGAGCGCGAACGCGAAGTTCGAAGTCGCCATGGCGAGCGATTTTCCCGGCAAGGACTTGGACCTGGTGACGTTCTTCGATTGTCTGCACGATATGGGCGATCCGGTCGGCGCCGCGCGGCATGTGCGTCAAACGCTGAAGCCCGACGGAAGCTGGATGATCGTCGAGCCCGCAGCGGGCGATCGACTGGAGGACAACCTCAATCCCGTGAGCCGGATGTACTACGCGGCCTCCACAATGATCTGCGTTCCGACCTCGCTCGATCAGCCGGTCGGAGCCGCGTTCGGAGCGCAGGCGGGTTTCGCCAAGTTGTCGTCGGCCATTACGGAAGGCGGATTCGGCAAAGTGCGAAAGGCGACTGAGACGCCGTTCAACATGATCCTGGAGGCCCGAGCCTGATCGCTGAGAGGGCGACGAGGGCTCATCTCTGGGCGACAGGATTTCAGTGCAATCTCGGATGCCGGGACACAGCTGGATTCCGCGAGGATTCTGGCGCCGGCTTCTGTAGTTGAAACGGGAATTCGCTCCCTCTCACCACATGTCCAGCGCGACTCGCGCCTCTTCCGACATGCGGCTCTGGTCCCATGGCGGGTCGAACGTCATGGTGACCCTGACGCCAGAGACGCCGGGGACGGCGCCGACGGCATTTTCCACCCAGCTCGGCATTTCGCCCGCCACCGGACAGCCCGGCGCGGTCAGCGTCATCTCGATCGCGACGAAGCGGTCGTCGTCGACGTCGATGTTGTAGATGAGGCCGAGTTCGTAAATGTCGGCGGGAATCTCGGGGTCATAGACCGTCTTCAGCGCGGCGACGATCTGATCGGTCAGCTCGTCGAGTTCGGCCTTCGGGAGGGCCGTAGACGGAGCGGCGGTCTCTCTGGTGAGGCTCTCGGTCATAGCCAATCCTTGTCTCAAACGAACAGCTTGTGGGCGCGGACCAGCGCATCGGCGAGAACATCGACTTCTTCGCGGGTGTTGTAGAGCGCGAACGAAGCGCGGCAGGTCGAAGTGACGCCGAAACGGTGCAAGACCGGCATCGCGCAATGGGTTCCCGCGCGCACCGCGACGCCCGCGCGATCGATGATCGTCGAGATGTCGTGCGCGTGCGCGCCCTCCATCGTGAACGCCAGGATCGGCCCTTTGCCCGGCGCCGTGCCGATGATCCGCAGGGAATTGATCCGACTGAGCCGATCGTGGGCGTAGGCGCTCAGCGCGGCCTCGTGCGCCTGGATACGTGCGCCCCCGATGCCTTCGATATAGTCGAGCGCGGCTGCCAGGCCAACCGCCTGTGCGATTGGCGGCGTGCCCGCCTCGAAGCGATGCGGCGGAGCGTTATAGGTGACCTTGTCGAGCGTCACTTCCTCGATCATCTCGCCGCCGCCGTTGAACGGCGGCAGCGTCTCGAGCCGCTCGGCCTTGCCATAGAGCACGCCGATTCCGGTAGGGCCATAGAGCTTGTGGCCGGTCATGACGTAGAAATCCACGTCGAGGCCGCGCACGTCGGCGCCGCCATGCACAGCGCCCTGCGAACCGTCGACCAGCACCGGCACGCCGTGCGCGTGGGCGATCGCGATGATCTCCTTCAGCGGCGTCGTCGTGCCCGTGACGTTCGACATCTGCGTGATCGCGACGATCTTGGTGCGCTTGCTCAAGGCGCGCTCGAACGCTTCCAGCGAAAAGGATCCGTCGTCCGCGACGTCGACCCATTTCAGCACCGCGCCTTTGCGCTCGCGGCGGAAATGCCACGGCACGATATTGGCGTGGTGCTCCATCACCGAAAGCACGATCTCGTCGCCCTCGCCGATCCCGGTCAACCCAAAGCTCGCGGCGACGAGGTTGATCGCCTCGGTCGCCGAACGCGTGAACACGATCTCCTCGATCGAGCCGGCGTTGAGATAGCGGCGCACGCTCTCTCGCGCCGCCTCGTAGGCGTCGGTCGCGGCATTCGCCAGATAGTGCAGGCCCCGATGGACGTTGGCGTATTCGTGCTCGTAGAAATGCGCGAGCCGGTCGAGGACGGCGCGCGGCTTCTGCGCCGAGGCCGCATTGTCGAGATAGACGAGCGGCTTGCCGTACGGGCGCTCCGCCAGGATCGGAAAATCCGCGCGGATCGCCTCGACGTCGTAGGACGCCGTCGGCGGGCTTCTGACGATCTGGTTCACGTCTTCGCCTCCTCTCATTCAGCCGCGGGCCGCGAGCCATGCGCGCATGCGCTCGCGGAGCGCTTCGGCGATTTTGGCGTCTTCGACGCGGTCGATCGCGTCCGCTCCGAACGCCTCGAGCAGCATCGCTTCGGCTTCAGCGCGCGGAAGACCGCGCGCCTGGCAATAGAACAGCTGCTCCGGATCGAGCGCGCCGACCGTCGCGCCATGGCCGCAGACGACGTCGTCGGCGAAAATCTCGAGCTCGGGCTTGTTGTTCATCACAGCGTTCGGCGACAACAGAATGGCCTGGCTCTTCATGCCGCCGTCGGTCTTCTGTGCGTGCGGCTCGACGATCACCTTGCCCTGATAGACGCCGGTCGCTTCGTCGGCGACGATGTGCCGGTAGTATTCGCGGCTCTTCCCGCGCGGGGCGGCGTGCTCGACGACGAGGGTCGTGTCGGCATGGCGCTTGCCTTGCAGCAGGCTGAGGCCGCCGAGCGCGATTTTCGCGCCGGGCTGGTCGTGCCGAACGAAAATCTGCCGGCGCACGAGGCCGCCGCCCGCGACGAGAGCGAATCCCCGGAATGTGGCGTCGGCGCCGAGGCGTGCGATTTGAGACTCGAGATGCATTCCTGCGTCGTCGTCGACGAGGGTCGCGACGCTGGCCTTGGAGGATGCGTCCAAACTCAGCGCCGTCAGAGCGTTGCGCTGATAGTTTGGGCCAGCCCCGATGAAACCCTCGAGGACTCGCGCCTGCGCGCCGGCCCGCAAAGTAATAAAGTTGCGCGAATAGGCGGATTGCGGCGCATCGGCATGACCGCAGTGCACGATCTCGATGCGTTGTGCGAGATCGACGCCCTGGTTCAGCGAGAGGGCAAGGCCACCCGCGGAGAAGGCGTCGTTCAGCGCCGCGACGGCGCCCGCTCCTTCGATGCGGGGGGACTCGGCGAGAATCCCGGCCGACAACCCGGCGGGCGGGGGGTCGGAAAGCTGCGGGACAAAATGGCCATCGACCACAACGAACCTGACGTCGCCGATCCGCTCGCGCGTCGCCAGCAGCGCGCGCGCCGCCTTGATCCGGCGAGCGTCCGGCGCAGGCGCGAGGGGCGCCGCCTCCGTCATCGCGGAACGCAAATCTGTGTAGTGCCAGGCCTCGTTGCGCCGGGTCGGCAAGCCCTCGGCCTCGAAAGCGGCGAAGGCGGCGACTCGATCCGGGTCGGACGTCGCCAGCGCTGCGAATTGCAGCGCGAGCATCGTCTCCGCTGCCGTCTTGGCTATCGGTCGATGCACGGTCATGCCGCCGCGTCCGCATAGTCGCGGTAGCCGTTGCGCTCGAGCTCGAGCGCGAGTTCCGGCCCGCCTGTCTTCACGATCCGCCCCCTGGCCATGACATGGACGACATCGGGTTTGATGTACTCGAGCAGGCGCTGGTAATGCGTGATCACGACAAAGGCGCGTTTGGGGTCGCGCAACGCGTTGACGCCCGCGGCGACGACCCGCAGGGCGTCTATGTCCAGCCCGGAGTCGGTCTCGTCGAGGATTGCCAGGCGCGGGGCGAGCAGCGCCATCTGCAACACTTCGGCGCGCTTCTTTTCGCCGCCGGAAAAGCCGACGTTGACGGGGCGCTTCAGCATTTCGAAATCGATCTCTAGGCTCTTCGCCGCAGCGCGGGCCGAGCGCATGAAGTCGGGGGTCGTGAGATCGCTCTTCCCGTGCGCGCGCCTTTGTGCATTGAGTGCAGCCTTGAGGAATGTCATCGTCGCGACGCCGGGGATTTCCACCGGATATTGGAAAGCGAGAAATACGCCCTTGGCCGCGCGCTCGTTCGGCTCCAGCTCGAGCAGGCTCTCGCCGTCGAGCAACACGTCGCCGCCGGTCACCTCGTATTCCGGCTTGCCCGCGATGACATAGGAGAGCGTCGACTTGCCCGACCCGTTCGGCCCCATGATGGCGGCAACCTCGCCGGCTTTCGCCGTAAGGTCGAGCCCTTCGAGAATCGGCTTGCCGTGGATGGAGACGCTGAGGTTTTTGACTTCCAACATGTAATGCTCTTTCGATGCCTTATTCTTCCCTGTCGAAATAACCGACGGAGCGGTCCTTGCGGCCAAGATGGGAGAATCTCGCCGACATAATGCCCTCGCCCGGAGAGATCATCGACGCCACGGCGAACTTCATCGAATCGGGATATTCGGTGACCTCGGGATCGAGCCGCGTCGAGAACGCGAGATCGCGCAATTCACCCCCGCTCGTGTTGACGATCTGGTGCGCGCTCGAGGCGTCGCCGGCCGGCGCGCTGATCACGTCGCCTTGACGGATAGGAAAGATTTCGTCGCCGACCCGGTAGGTTCCCTCACCGGAGACTATGAAGAACATTTCCTCGTTGGCGTGATGCGCATGGCGCGGGAACGCCTTCTTGCCGGCCGGAACGACGTGCAACTGACAGCCGAGCTTGCGCGCGCCAATGACGGCGCCGATCCGCCCGAGCTTGGCGACGAACTTCTCGCCGTTGCCCCCGTCGCGCAGCGGCACGTCGGCGATGTTGACGATGGGATTAGTCATGGGCTGATCGCCTCATAGACTTTCCGTCCCTCGCTGACGATCCAAGTGACGAACGAGGTATTTATCGAAAGCGCCTCTTCGAAATCTTCCGCCGCGCACGGCACCACGTCGCAGCCGATCCCTAGCCCGTGCAAAGGCCGATCGACCCTCTCATAGTCGTCGGAGCCGAGGTCGGCGCCCGGTTTGCCGACGACCAGCAGGTCGAAATCGCTGTCCGGCCGGGCGTCGCCACGGGCGCGCGAGCCGAACAGCCAGATCGCGCCCGGATCGATCGCTCCCACGATTCTAGCGACGACCACATCGAGCGCCTGCGCCTCGGTCGCCAAGCCGCCGAAGTTCGGGCAAACGGCCGTCACCCCACGCTCCCTTCCAGCGAGATCGCGATCAGCTTCTGCGCCTCGACTGCGAATTCCATCGGCAATTGCTGCAAGACGTCGCGCACGAAGCCGTTCACGATCAGCGCCGTCGCCTCCTCGCCCGATAGCCCGCGCTGCAAGCAATAGAACAGCTGATCCTCGGAGATCTTCGAAGTCGTCGCCTCGTGCTCGAACACGGTCGAGGCGTTCTTGGCCTCGATGTAGGGCACGGTATGCGCGCCGCACTGGTCGCCGATCAGCAGCGAATCGCAATTGGTGAAGTTGCGCGCGCCGGTCGCGAGCCGGTGCGATGAGACTTGGCCGCGATAGGTGTTCTGCGAGCGCCCTGCAGCGATGCCTTTGGAGATGATCCGGCTCGTGGTGTTCTTGCCCAGATGGATCATCTTGGTGCCGCTGTCGACCTGCTGGCGCCCGTTCGAGATCGCGATCGAATAGAACTCCCCTCGCGAGGCCTCCCCGCGCAGGATGCAGCTCGGGTATTTCCAGGTGATCGCCGAGCCGGTCTCGACCTGCGTCCATGAGATCTTGGAGCGCGCGCCGCGACAATCGCCGCGCTTGGTGACGAAATTGTAAATGCCGCCCTTGCCTTCGGAATCCCCAGGATACCAGTTCTGCACCGTCGAATATTTGATTTCGGCGTCCTCGTGCGCGATCAGTTCGACCACCGCCGCGTGCAACTGGTTCTCGTCGCGCTTGGGCGCCGTGCAACCCTCGAGATAGCTGACGTAGGCGCCCTTGTCGGCGATGATCAGGGTGCGCTCGAACTGGCCGGTGTTCTTTTCGTTGATGCGGAAATAGGTCGAGAGCTCCATCGGGCAGCGCACGCCGGGCGGGACATAGACGAACGAGCCATCGGAGAAAACCGCCGAATTCAACGTCGCGTAAAAATTGTCGGTCGGCGGCACGACCGAGCCGAGATAGCGCCTGACGAGCTCGGGATGATTGTGCACCGCCTCCGAGAACGAGCAGAATATCACGCCCGCCTTGGCGAGTTCGGCCTTGAAGGTGGTGGCGACGGACACCGAATCGAACACGGCGTCGACCGCGACGCGCGACCGCTCGACGCCGGCCAAGATTTCCTGTTCGACCAGCGGGATGCCGAGCTTGGCGTAAACTTTCAGCAACTCCGGATCGACCTCGTCGAGCGATTTCGGCCCGGAAGTCGATTTGGGCGCGGAAAAATAGTAGAGATCCTGATAGTGGATTTCGGGATAATCGACACGTGCCCAGCGTGGCGTCTCCATGGTGGTCCAGCGGCGATAGGCTTCCAGCCGCCAATCGAGCAGCCATTCCGGCTCGCCTTTCTTGGCCGAGATGAAGCGGACTATATCGTCGTTGAGTCCCTTGGGCGCCTTGTCGGACTCGATGTCCGAAAAAAAACCATACTTGTAAGCGTCGACTTCGATCGAACGAACGCGGTCGACCGTCGCTTGGACTGCCGCCATCTGACTTCTCCTCGCCTTGACGGTTTCAAGGACCGTCGGTGGGGGTCTAAAATGCTATCGGCCTCGGGCGCCGAGGCGCTGTCGTCCGCGTGACTTTGCAGACGACCCCTATATCGTGCTCCTCGCGGCCGAATGCAAACGCCGCATGATAATTCCGGACAAATCGATGGCAAAAGGCGGGTGAACCCTTCTCCCGCTTGCGGGAGAAGGTGGCGCCATAGGGCGTCGAGTCGAGAGACGGCCGTTTTTCGGCGGGCTACGGCGCCAGATAAGGGGCGTCGAAATTTCCGCGGCGCTCACCCCGACCCTTTTCCGCAAGAGTGGGAGAGGTGAGGCCGGCGTCAACCTTGGCTGAGCGCGGCCGGGTCGCCTTGGTATTCGCCGCGCATCCGTCCGATGATCGACCGCAGGTCGTTCCGCGCCTTTTCCACGTCTTCTTCCGGCGCCCTCGCCGAAGCTTCCCGGTCCATCTCGAACTGACGATAGTCGGCGAATTTCATGCGCATCGGGGTCGCGATCGCTTCGCCGAAGGCGATCGCCTCGCGGTCGGCGATCGAGGAGAGAAAGCTGATCGTCCCCTCGGAAGAGATGCCGACCGCCGCGCTGATGATCCCCTTGTCCCGCTGGTTGGCCAAGCGCATCGCGAACATCGTCGAGCACTGCGAGAGGGCCGTGGGGTCGAGCTCCGAGGGACGCTGGGTGATGACGCCCAGAGAAGCGCCATATTTACGCCCCTCCTTGGCAATTCGGCCGATCGCCTGGCGCGTGGGCAGGAAACCTTGCGCCGAATCAGCGGGAATGTAGCGATGCGCCTCCTCGCAGAGCAGCATGATCTCGTAAGTCGCGTCGCTCCAGAGCGCGATTTCGAACGCCATTCGCGCCAGCACCGAAACGACGGAATTGACGACCTCGTTCGGCAGGCCCGCGAGTTTCACGATCGTCACCGGCGCACCGCCCTTCGGCATGCGGAAAATCTGCGACACGACCTTCGACATGATGTCTTCGACCATGAGCTTGCCGAACATGAAGCGAAAGCGCGGATCGTGGCTCAACGCCTCCAACCGATGCTTGAGCGCGCGCATGTCGGCGCGGGCGTAGCGGGTTTCGAGCTTGCCCATCCATTCCTCGATGACCTGGACCGCATCGGAAATGCGATAGGGCACTGGCGTGTCCGCGCTGACCCAGCCGTTCTCCACATTCGACTGGCGGCGAACCGCGCTCGGGCGCGAGGTGGCGGAAGCCGCACTGAACCGGGTCTTGGCGGACTTGATGACCTCGTAGAGCGCATCGCTTTCGTCGGGATCGGGTTTGCGGCCGGCGTAGATTATGTCCACCATCTCCTCGAACTTGAACATCCAATAGGGAAGTTCGAGATTGTCCGAATCCAGCACGACCGAATCTCGGCTGAAATGCGCGGCGTATTCGTTGTGAGGATCGACGATCATTACGCGCAGATTGGGGCGCTCGCGCAGGCACGTCTTCAGCAGCATGGAAACCGCCGTCGTCTTGCCGACGCCGGTGGAACCGACCACCGCGAAATGCCGGGTGACCAGTTCCCTGACGTTTACGGTGGCCGGTATCGTTTCGTTCTGAGTGAGCCGGCCGATTTCCACGCCGAGGGCCCCACGTATGGAGTAGATCGCCCGCAGGTCGGAGGCGCGGATGCGATGCGCGATCGAGCCGAGCGTCGGAAAGGAATGAATGCCTCGGTGGAATACTGGTTTCCCCGGCGCCTCGTCGATGATTTCGCCGCTGAGTTCGATCTTGATCAGCGCGAGATTGCTTTCGCTCTCGTGCCATCGGCTATTGGACGTCGCGAGTTCGCAGACGACGCCCACGAGCCGCGAGTTGGCGTGCACCACGGAAATCAAACTGCCGACGGACCAATGGTCTCCGCCCTCTTCCGGCGTCATTTCGCAGGCGATCAGACCATGCATGCCGGTCAGCGAAACGAGATGGCCGATGATGCGCTGCTTCTTGGGCTCTCGGCGCTCCTGAGCCGCGAGAAGGTCGGCCGCGTCCGATGACGAGTCGAAGTCCATGGGTTATCCCTCGCGTCGCGGCTCCGGGGCTCGGGCCGCCCAACGCCGACCTCAGAGGTCGACGCCGTCATAGTCCGGCCATCGTGGGGGAAAACAGTAAATATTGCCTTCGCGTGCGCGCAGCGGTCTCCGCGATCACGCGGCGACGCGAATCTCGGGGTCGCCGCCGACCAGTCGCGAGAACTGCTTGAGGCGGCTTTGCAGGCGGTCGCTGTTGAGCGGCGCCAGGTCGGAAGGCAGCGTCAAGACCACCTTACCCTTTTGCGCCGTCATCGGGGCCCGCGGCAGCACGCCTGGCATGGCGGCCGAAAGGATATATGCGACCCGCATGGCGCCGCCGAGAACCCGCGCCCGATCGAGCTGGCGCGCCGACACCAGCGAGCGTGAGGCGAGGCCGATTTCCACTTCGTTGGAGACATGACGGCAGGAAGCCGCCAAGGCGAGATAGGCGCGGGCGGGGTGATCGATGCCGATGAACGTCGCGTTCGAGATCAAGTCGTGCGACTGCTCGGCGCGATAGTCGGGATGGGCGCGCCACGCGAGGTCCGACAGCAGGCAGGCCGCGCGCCGCAGCCGCCTTTCCTCGTCCGTCTCCTCGAGATGGGATCCGTCGAGAAATCCACTCGTCCAATGGAACAATTCCTCGGCGTGCGCGGGGGCGCGAGACCTCAGGCGATTGAACTCGCGGGCTGCGACGATCAACGGGTCCCTCGCCTGATCCTCGGGCGAGAGGCTCTCGAACAGAAGCCCCTCGCGCACCCCCAACGCCGAGACAACGATCTCGCGAGGATTCGCCAGGCGAATGACCTCCTCCAGCACCGCGGCGCCATAGGCCAATAGGGGCCGGCGCGCGGACGATACGCTCTCGATCGAGGACAGGGCGTCGGCTTCGATCCGCTCGACCAGTTTGGCGAACTCGAGGGCGTCGCGGGACGGGATGACGTAATTGTGCATGATGTGCATGGGATATTGGCGCTGGCGCATGTGCAGGCGCGCCAGCGCTCGCCATGTGCCGCCCACGGCATAAAAGGTTCGACCGGAAAGGGACTGCAGCGCCTCGACCTTGGCGAGCGCGTCGCGCGCAATTTTCGCGGCCTTTTTGGGCGAGCGCTCGGAAATGTCCATCAGGGAGAGCCCGCCGAGCGGCAAAGTCACGCCGCCGCCGATCTCCCCCTCGCGGATGTCGGTCAACTCCAGCGAACCGCCGCCGAGATCGCCGACGACCCCGTCGGGCTGATGGATCGAAGACACGACGCCGAGCGCCGCCAGCCGCGCCTCGCGAGCGCCCGACAACAGCTGGATCGAACCGCCGATCGCCCGTTCCGCCTGCTCGAGGAACCGCGGCCCATTGGCAGCGTCGCGCACGGCGGCGGTCGCCAAGGCGCGCACGTCGCGGATCTCCATGATCTGGCAGAGGATGCGAAAGCGCTGCAACGCCGCCAGCGCCTTGCCGACCGAGTCGTCGGGCAGGACGCCCGAAGTCGCTACCCCGCGGCCGAGCCCACAGAGCACCTTCTCGTTGAAAGTGGGTGTCGGCGCACGCGTCAGCGACTCGTATGCCACCAATCGAACCGAGTTCGAACCGATGTCGACGATGGCCACGGGCTCGCCCGGCAAACGGCCCCGCGCGTCCCATTCCGTCACGGGGTCTCTCGTCCCGTTTCTGCGCGAGCGTTCGCCAGCGCCGCCTCCGACGCCAGCCGCGCGCCGAAATGCAGCGCCGCGGGGCTGGAGTCCAGCAAGGCCTGCCCGCGCCCGGAAAGGCTCGGGTGGGTCAGGAAATATTTATGCGCATTGAAGGGTTCCTCGCCCTCCGCCGGCGTGATCCGAACGCTGGAGCCGTCGGCCAGCAGCCGGAAGCTCTGCTGGTTGTCCATCAGGTTGGCCTCCATGATCTGGTTGAGCACATGTTCGTGCACGGTCGCATTGCGCATTGGCGCGAGCGCCTCGACCCGGCGATCGAGATTGCGCTGCATCAGGTCCGCGGACGAGAGATAGACATGCGCCTTGCGATGCGGCAGTCCGTGGCCGCCCCCGAACGCGTAGATACGCGCGTGTTCGAGAAAGCGCCCTACGATCGACTTCGCCCGGATGTTCTCCGACAGGCCGGGAACGCCGGGGCGCAGGCAGCAGATGCCGCGCACGACGAGATCGATCTGCACGCCCGCACGGCTTGCCCGATAGAAGGCGTCGATCATCTCGGGATCGACGAGCGCGTTGCACTTGGCCCAGACGGCCCCCGGCTTTCCGGCCTGGGCGAATTCGATTTCCTGTTCGATATGCTGCAGCAGGCGCTTCTTGAGCGTCATCGGCGAAATCGCCATCAGTTCCAGCCCATCGGGCTCGGCGTAGCCGGTGATGAAATTGAAGATGCGCGCGACGTCGCGGCCGATCGCCGGTTCGGCGGTGAAATAGGAGATGTCGGTATAGATGCGAGCCGTGACCGGATGATAATTGCCCGTGCCGACATGGCAATAGGTCACCAGCGATCCGCCCTCCCGCCGCACGACCATCGAGAGCTTGGCGTGGGTCTTCAATTCGATGAAGCCGAACACGACCTGCGCGCCCGCACGTTCGAGATCGCGGGCCCAGCGGATGTTCGCTTCCTCGTCGAAGCGCGCCTTGAGTTCGACGAGCGCGGTCACCGACTTGCCCGCTTCGGCCGCTTCGACGAGCGCGCGAACGATCGGACTGTCGGCCGAAGTGCGATAGAGCGTCTGCTTGATCGCCACGACATTGGGATCGCGCGCCGCCTGGGTGAGGAACTGCACGACCACGTCGAAGGATTCATAGGGATGATGAACGACGAGGTCCTTCAGCCGGATCGCGGCGAAGCAATCGCCGGCGTTCTCGCGCACCCGCTCGGGGAAGCGCGCGATGAAGGGCGGGAATTTGAGATCCGGTCGATCGAGCGCGACCAGCCGCGACAATTCGTCGAGCGCGAGCATGCCTTCGATGAAGACGACGCCGGAGGGGACGACGTCGACGTCGCCGGTGACGAAGGCGCGCAGCGCCGGCGGCATGCTCGCCTCGATCTCCAGCCGGATGACCGACCCGCGTTTGCGCATCTTGAGCGCGCTCTCGTAGAGCCGCACGAGGTCCTCGGCCTCCTCCTCGACCTCGATGTCGCTGTCGCGAATCACGCGGAAGACGCCCTGTCCGACCACCTTGAAACCGGGAAACAGCAGCGGGCTGAACGCCACGATGATCTGTTCGAGCGCGACGAACTGCTGCGCGCCGCCGCTTCCGGTTTCCGGCAGTTTCACGAAGCGCTCGATTTTGTTGGGAAAGCGCACCAGCGCGTTCATGACCCGGCCGTCTTCGAGGTGCTTCAGCTTCAGTGCGAGCGTGAAGCCGAGATTGGGAATGAATGGAAACGGATGCGCCGGGTCGATCGCGAGCGGGGTCAACACGGGAAAGACCTGCAACAGGAAATAATCCTGCAGCCAATCGCGATCGCGCTTGGAGAGCTCCGCGACATCGACGATGACGATCGCCGCCTTGGCGAGTTCGCCGCGCAGTTCGCGCCAGCGCTGCTGCTGCGAGGCGACCAGCTCGGCGACCCGCGCGCCGATCCGCTCGAGCTGTTCGGCCGCCGTGAAGCCGTCATCGGACTTCTCGGTCATCGCCGACAGCACTTGGCCGACCAGACCGGCGACGCGCACCATGAAGAATTCGTCGAGATTGTTGGCTGAAATCGAGAGAAAGCGCACGCGCTCCAACAGCGGGTGTGCGGGATTGCTGGATTCTTCCAGTACTCTCCGGTTGAATTCGAGCCACGAGAGTTCGCGATTGATGAAGCGCTCCGGGGAGGAAAGGAGGCCGCTCTCGGCGGCTTCCGGCGCCTCGGCGACCACGCTCACGGGCCTCATCGTCCTACTCACCGCGCGCCGCGCCAAATCCGCCTCCTGATCTCGACCGGCGCCGGGCCGAAATCGCCCGCGCAACCGTGCGCGCATTGTGTGACAGATTTGCGTCGACGCAAAATGGCGGAAGGAAGCGGAGGCGCCTCGGCGCGACGGGCAACCGCTGAATTCGGCTCGCGACCAAAAATAGGGCGCCGCTGGCGCTCCGTTGCGGCTTTGTCACTCGCGCGTACGCCGATTGTGGGATTCTTCACAGCGGCCAACGCGTTACTCAGTCATAGGACGGTGACAGTCGCCGAGGCGATTGGAGCTGAACCAACGGAGTCTGACATGCGCCAGTTCTTGACCCTCGCCATCCTCGCTATCGTCCTCGTCGGCGGCGTCTCGGTTTACCGGAACATTTTGATGGTTCCCGCAGATGAGCCTTGCGTCAGCTGCGGTTGAGCCGAATCAACAAATTGGCGCCATCGCTCGGCGATTGCGCATGAAGCCATCGCTCTTGGATATGCTTTGGGAGCCGGTGTCGGCGGCGGTTCGGCGTGACCCCGCGGGAGGGTCATGTGTCTGCGGCGCCTGACTCACTCCAACGGCGTCCAGATGGCCCGAAGGAAGAGAAGTCGCATCCCGGCCCGCTCCATATTGCGGTGGCTCGTCGATAGAAAATCCGCACCGCTGCAGACGAGGTCGACGCCCGCCACGCTGGCGTCTTGCAGGCGTCTAGATAGCAATGCCGCATGAAGTCCGCGCCCGCGAAACGCGGGGTCCGTCGCCGCGTCCGCGAAATAGCCTACGCCGGCATGGACGAACAGAATGGCCGCGGCGGCCGGCTTGCCATCGACCCGCGCGACGCAGAGAGACCAGCCGGATTCGCCTAACCATGAACGGACATTCGCCTTGAACGGTTCGCGCGCCGCATCCGGAATGCCCCACCCGCGCGCATAGGCTTCGAGGAATTCTTCCATGTCTGCGCCGCTCAAGACGGGCTCCACGGAGATCTCGCTCGCGGCGGAGGCTCGCAACTCGGGTTCGCCGATGAACGCCGCATGAAAGCCGGACTGGAAAAACCCGAGTCTTGTCAGTTCTCGCCCGAGCGCGGGTTCATAGTCTCCGGCTGCTATCTCGAACCGCCCTCCGGCGCCGCGTTCACGATACCATTCGACCAACTGTCGAACGTGGTCCACCTGTCCTTTGCGGATTCCCACAACCCTATTGAACGACGACGACGGCAGGTTTCGCGCCATCAGCGCCGTCGCGCCGTCGAGCGTCCGATAAGCGATCCCGACGGGATTGCCGGGAATGCGCTCGAGGACTTTCATGCGCGTGAGCGTATAGGCCAGAGCCGCCTCGTCCATGCGGCGGACGAGCCCGAGGGACGAAACCAGTGTTGAAGTCATTGCGTCCTTTCTCCGAATGCCGGCGCTGCTATTCGTTTTGCCGTCGCGCGACGCTATTCAGGAAGTCCTCCCGCGCCGAGATGGGGACCCTGTCGCGGTAAATCACGTATTTGAAAGGCGCACTGGGCGAGGTCTCTCGCTCAGTCCGGCCGCGCCAGAAAAACCGCCGCCAGGATGATCGCGCCGCCGGCCATCTGTAGCGGCGTCATCGCCTCGCCGAGCACACTCCACGCGAGCAGCGCGGAAAATGGCGGCACGGCGAGAAGGACGACTGCGACCAGGCCCACCGGAACCCGGCCGATCGCGACCGACGTCAAGCCCTGTCCCATCGCGTGCGAGACCACGCCGAGCAATACGACGATCGTCCAGCCGAGCGCGGTCGAGGGGATCATCTTCTCGCCGTGCAAAAGCGCGGCGAATGTGAGCGCGACCGCGGAGACGGCGGCGGACCACAGCGTCGCGGTCGGGCCGTCGAGGCCGGACCGCACGACCTTGATGAACATGAGATAGGTCGCGTAGGCGGCGGCGGCGTTGAGCGCAAAAGCGTCGCCCCAGCCGATCCGATCCAGCGCGGTCATGCCGGCCATCACCCAGGAGCCCACGAGAGCGAGGGCGAGCGCGGGCCAGACACGGACGGGCGGCCGTTCGCCGAAGAACAGGGCGCCGCCGATCACGGCCAGGATCGGCGCGACATTGCCGATGAATGAGGCGTTGGCCACTTTCGTGCCGGTCAGCGCGAGATGGAACGAACCCACGTCCACCGCGAAGGCGAGGCCCGCCAGGACGAGCGGGAGAGCGTAGCGTACGAGTTTCTCCGGGACGATGCGACTGCGCGCGCCAAAACTCGTCCAGATGGCCAAGGCGGGCACGGCGAGACCCATGCGCCAGGCCGCGCCCGCGAGCGGGCCGATGTCGAGAAACCGCACGAGCACTCCCGACCACGCGATGATCGCGCTGCCTACGAGCAGCGCGATCCATCCGTTTCGATCGGCGCCGGATCGCGCGATCATACGGACCGCCCGGCGCTCGGCCAAAGGCGCGAGGCGATCGCGCAAGACAGTATCGCGGCATGCCGTCTCGTCGTTTCCGCCCTCGTGCATCGCCCGTCCATCCCCTGATTCGGCGACGCGGAAACTAGCACGGGGCAAGTCCGCGAACGCGATCCGGCTTTGCCGAGCTATGCCGGCAAAGCCGCGGCAGGAATGCGAAGCCACGCGCTCGCGCGGCGTCGGGCCTTCCGCGCGATGCGCATCAGGAGGGCCGGCGGGCGCGTCGGCGCGCTTCGGCAAAAGGCGATCTTGCGAACATGAGCGTCCACCGTCCAGATCGCGACAGCGCCGCGCGAGAATTGAATCGTGTCGCCGGACACCAACTCGGATTTATGGGGGCCGGCTGAGCGTTGCGATTGCGAGCGGCGACGCGGATGGTCGTGGCGCCTTCACGCACGCGCGCGGTCAGCATTTCCTTCACCTGCCGCGCCGAGCCCCCGAGCGTCTGCAGCAGCGACTCCGCGCTTTCCGCCGCGCGGCGCGGCTCGACGCCCCAAAGCCCTGCGACGAATTCGAGATATTCGAGCGGGTCGAGCTAGCCATAGAGTTGCGGCTCGTCCGGCAGCCAGGCGACGATCCGCTTGGCCGCGATCGGCTGGCGGCGCGCGTCGATCCCAAAAATGTGGATTTCGCCGAGATGATTTTCACCATGGATAAAGTGTACATCTAGATCATGGCCGTTGGCGCTCCAGTGGCTTTTCGATGGAGCAAGAGATGAACGCTGCTGAGGGCGGTCAGCGGGCCGAACTGTCACCCCATGGCTGCGAGAAGATTTCCCGCGAGGCGACATCCCTGCTGATCATTCACAGCGAAACGAACGGGGAACCCAAAGAAACCCGCATCCGGGTTGCGGACAAGAACGGGCTGCTTTTGAAATCGGAAGCCCATCTGAGCGACGGCAAGACGGTCTATCGACACCTTCAAATACAGCGACACCCAAGCGCCCGAACGAGCGAAATGGTGCGAAAACTCGGCCCGTATGGAGAGCGAGTTTCAAGATGAACGGCGCCGCATTGAATGTCGCCGTCAATCAGAATCGCGGGTTTACACTCAACCAAGTGCAGGGCGCCGCCTTAATACCCGCGGTAGTAGCCGCCGTCGTACATGCCATATCCTTGGGCGTCCCGGTAACTGTGGCCGAATGGGTGACCGGTGTTGACTTGGTACCCGTTTGCTGAAAAGTTTGAGCCCTGGGGCTGCCGCCAACGATGCTGATCTAGGCATCCTGGGCCGCCCATCGCACTGGCGGCAGTCGCGCTGAAGACCAGAGCGCCCACGATGAGAGGTCCGGTAAGAGATCGTTTCATCGATGGACGCATGATGGTTCCTTCTTTGTTCTTGCAGCCTGCCAACGATTTTACGCGCCAACAACGCATTGAACCTACGACCCTACATAGTCGTCGTCGGCCATGTTGCAAGATTCGCCGGTCGGGCCATTTTAACTACCAGCAACGCGCGGCAAACACCCAGTAAACGAGCGCAGTGGTCTGCCTTTTCAGTACTCGCCGTAATAGCCGCCTTCGTAGCCACGTCCGCCATGGCCTCCTTGGCCGTGCCGGCGAACGTGGCCGAATCGATGGCTGGTGTTCGCTTGGAAGGCGCCTCCTTGAGGGCTGTAGTTGTAGGGCTGAGTGCTGTAGTTGTAAGACTGCAGTCCGCCGTTGATAATGCCGATGAAGGCATCCGGGCCGTTGCCACCGCCCATCGCTTCGACGCCAACGGCGCTGAAAACCACAGCGCCCGTGATGAGAGCTCCGGTAAGAGATCGTTTGACAGATGGACGCATGATAATCTTTCCTTCTCTGCCCTCCAACCCTGTCGCAACTGTTGAATAAACTATCTTTCCGGCGCGACAGCTGATTGAAGTTTGGCTGTGAGATGGTCGTTGCTGGCCAAGCTGCAAGGTCGGCGGTTGTCACATTATGTTACTGCTTCATACGAGTTCAGAATTCTTTTGAAAAAAGCACGACCTCAATATTTCGCCTGCCGCTCTGAACCGGACGCTCCGTCTGGCGCCGACCAAGCGCGTCGTCTTCCCGGGCGACTCCGTGCGGGATTCACCTTCAACCAGTAACGAGCGCAGTGGGCGCCCTCTCAGTACCCGCTGTAATAGCCGCCACCATAGCCATATCCGCCATAGCTTTCTTGGCCGTGCCGGCGAATGTGGCCGTATCCATGACCGGTGTTGGCTTGGAAGCCGCCTCCCTGAAAGCCGCCGCCTTCTGGGGATCCGCCGGGGGCAGGGGTAATGCCGACAAAGTAGCAAGGGCCGCAACCGCCGCCGCGCGCATCGGCGCCGGCGGCGCTCGAGGCCAGAACGCCCGCCACGAGAATTCCGGTAAGAGATCGTTTGATCGATGGACGCATGATAATATTTCCTTCTCTGTTCTCCGAATCTGCCGCAACTTTCGATCGAACTGTCTCTGCTGCAACGCCGATCGAACTGTTGCTTGCGAAACGATCATCGCCGAACAGGTCGCTAGGCTCGGGATTGTCACGTTCGAGTTTACTGCTTCATTCGAGTTTAGGATTCTTTCAGAAAGCACGACATAGGT
>JBAQGU010000730.1:0-16070 GCA_049287975.1 Roseiarcus sp. | reverse complement strand
CTGAGCGATGACGCCAGCCCGCTGGCGAAATCCGGATTGAACGCGAAGGCGAGCGGCAAGCCCGCGAGCGCCGCTTCGACATCTATGCGCGCGTGGCCGGTCACGACGACGATGGGCCGCGCGTGAGACGCCAGCGCCGCCCGGGCGACGCGGCGCACCAGCGGTTCGCCGCGATAACAGGCGACGAGCTTCGAGGCCTCGGCGCCTCCGCCCGCGAGATACCTCGAGGAGCGGCCCGCCGCGAGAATGATCGCGGCGATCTCAGGCTTTGCCTCACTCATCGCCGAGCCGCGGTTGCGGTCGCGAGGCGATCTCCATCAACAGGCCTCCCACGCCCATCGCCTTGATGTCGGCGCTCGTGATGGGCACGCCGGCCAGGATGCGGTCGAGCACCCAGTCGAATCCGTTCTCCTTGGGCGAGCGCGCGCAGCCGGGAGCGCCGATGATCGGCGCGCCTGCGCGCTCGGCCAGCAAGAGCAGATTGCCCGGATCGACCGGCATGCCGAAATGCTCGATCCGGCCGCCGCTCGCCTCGATTGCGCGGGGAATGACGTCGCGCCGGTCGGTGATCGCGGAGGCGCCGAATATCACGAGGGCGTCGCTGTGGGGCGCGAGCCGCTCGATCGCCGCCGCGAGTGCGCCCTCTTCGTGCGCGACGCGTTCTTCTTTTCCGATCGCCGCGCTCGACTTCGCGAGCCGTGCTTCGAGCACCCGCAATGTCTTGGCGATGACGCTGGCTTTCAGGGCCGGCAGCAGCGTGGAGACGACCCCGACTCGCAAGGGGCGAAACGGCGCGACCCAAACCGCGCCGCGAGGCCCCACGGCCTCGCATGCGGCGATGAGCGCCGCGCCCGGCGCCGCGAAGGGAATGATCTTGACCGTCGCGGCCATGTCGCCGGCCGCCACCGGGCGATGGGCGGCCAAGGTCGCCACCGTGATCGCCTCGTCCAGCCGGTTGATCCGCGCGATCGCGTCGGCGTCGACCACGATCAAGCCATTGACAGTGGCGAAAATATTGACGCGCCCGGTGAACGGCTGCTCGCGACGCAAATTTTCGCCGGCGAGGCGCTCGGCCAAGCGCTCCGCGGCTTCGTTCTCGCCGACGTCTCCAGGCTCGATCCGCGCCGCGATCACGCTATCGACGCCCGCCTCCCTGAGGGCGGCCTGATCGCCAGGCGTGACGACGTGGCCTTTCTTCAGCGAGCGGTCGCCCGCGCGAAGCGCGTGCGCGACGATCGCGCCCTCCGCCTCGGCGACCGGAATCGCTCCAAATTTCAAGGAGCGGCCCTCTCCGACCGCAGCGGCTTCTTGCGCAGGGCGGCGATGATTTCCCCCGTGATCGACACCGCGATTTCGGCGGGGCTGACGGCGCCGATGTCGAGGCCGATCGGCGCGTGGATGCGCGCCAGCGCCGCCTCGTCGAACCCCGCGGCCCGCATCCGCTCCAGGCGCTTGGCGTGGGTTTTGCGGGAGCCGAGCGCGCCGATGTAGAAGCAGTCCGCGCGCAACGCTCGTACGAGTGCGCGATCGTCGATCTTGGGATCGTGGGTCAGAAGGCAGATGGCGGTGTAGCGATCGAGCGGCGCTGCCTCCAAGGCTTCGTCGGGCCATTGCGCGAGGACCGGCGCGTCGGGAAAGCGCTCCGGCGTCGCGAAGGCGGTTCGGGGATCGATGATCGAGGGGTCGAGGCCCGCGATGCGCGCGAGCGGCGCCAGCGCTTGCGAAATATGCACCGCCCCGATCATGACCAGCCGCACCGGGGGCACTTGGATGGTGAGAAAATAGCTGTGGCCCTCGTGCTCGATCGTCGCGCTCTTGCCAGCGCGCAGCGCCGCCTCGAGCGGCTCGACGAGCGGATCGCCGCCGGCCGCCTCGGCGGCGACGAACCTCTGCTCGCCAGTACCGAGGTTTGTCGCCAGCGCGCAGGCGCGCCGCTCTCGGCGCGCCGCGTTCATCGCCTTCAGGAGTTCGAGCTTCATCCGTCAACCCGCTCGACATAGACCTTGATGCGGCCGCCGCAGGAAAGACCTACGCGCCAGGCCGTCTCATCCGCGACGCCGAATTCGAGCGTCTTCGGGGCGCCGGAGGCGATGACGTCGAGCGCTTCCTCGACGACCGCGCCCTCGACGCAGCCCCCCGAAACCGACCCCAGGAAATGCCCTTCCTCGTCGATCGCCAGATGCGAGCCGACTGGGCGCGGCGCCGAGCCCCAGGTCTCGACCACCGTCGCGATCGCGACCTTGCGCCCCGCGTCTCGCCATTGTTCGGCCGCGGTCAGAATGTCGTCGTCCATCATCAGCATTTTGCCTCTCCTTTGCCAGCGCAATCTCCCCGCTCACGCCGCGCGCAGCCAGCGGCGCGGATCGTCGGCTTCGGACCTTTCGCGCGACAATGCGCGGCAGAGTTCGGCCATGCTGGCCAGATTGTGAATCGGCCTGAACTCGTCGACATGCGGCAGCATGGCGCGAATGCCTTGCGCCTTCGCCGAAAATTCATCGAAACGGAGCAGCGGATTGACCCAGATCAGCCGGCGACTCGATTTGTGCAGACGCTCCATCTCGGGCCCCAGCGCCTCGACGCCGTCGCGCTCGAGCCCGTCGGTGAACAGCAGCACGATCGCGCCCTGCCCCAGCACCCGGCGTGACCAATCGCGGTTGAACCGGCGCAGCGAAGCGCCTATCCGCGTGCCGCCGGACCAATCGGCGACCTGACCCGCGCAGCGCGCGAGCGCTTCGTCCGGATCGCGCCAGCCCAGCGAACGCGTCACATTCGTCAGTCGGGTGCCGAACAGGAAGGTCGTCACGCGACGGCTTTCGCCCACCGCGTGCAGGAAATGCAGGAAAAGCTTGGTGTAGTCGGCCATCGAGCCGGAAATGTCGCAGAGGGCGACGATCGGCGGCCGACGTTCGACCGCCGAGCGAAATGTCAGGTCGATCGCGCCGCCGCCCCGGAGCGAACGGCGGAACGAGCGGCGCGGATCGATGCGCGCGCCCCGTCCGTCCGGCGCGAAGCGCCGGGTGGGCGTTCGGTCTTCGGGCAAAACGAAGCGCGCGATGAGCGCCTTCGCCTGCGCGATCTCGGCGGCGCTCATCTGCGCGAAGTCCTTGCCTTGCAGGATTTCATCGGGCGACATCGTCAAGCGGGCATCCAAATCAAGCAAGGGCGCGACCTTCTCGTCGTCTGCCGGCGGCTTGAACAGCGCGTCGGAGACGCGCGTCGCCCCGGCCTCGGCCTTCTCCTTGGGTTTATCCGGCCGCGCCTGCGGCGACATCATCGCGAGCAGCTTTTCGACGAAGCCCTTGCGGCGCCAGAAGATTTCGAACGTCGGATCGAACAGCAGCGTGTGCTCGTGCTTCTTGACGAAGACCGCATGCAGGGTCTGACGAAAATCCGCTTTTTCGCCGAAGCCGGTCGCCTCGACCGCCGCCAGCGCATCGAGCACGGCGCCAGGACCGACGGGAATGCCGGTCTCGCGCAGCGCGCGCGCAAAATAGAGGATGTTGAGTGCGAGTGCGCCCTCTTCCATGGTCTCGGGTCTCGGCGGCTCGAAAGTCACGACTTCTCCGACGCGCGCTGCGCCGCGAAATGAGCCTTCATCGGCTCGAAGTAATGGTCCCGCCAGCCGTGCTTCTGGTAGGACGTCTGTCCGTCGGGAACCCCACGGTGCGTCAGCGTCAACTTGGTCCCGGTCTTCACAGGCGTCAAGACGACGGTGATCGTGGAATCGGGATCGTCGACTGCGAACCGGCTCGTGCGCCATGTCTGAACAATCCGCGTCCCCGGCCCGAGTTCGAGGTTCTTGCCCGTTATGTAGCCGTCCCACGCCGAGTGGGGCGCGCCGACCTGGTTCGACGCCTCAGCTTCGCCGCCCGTCATGGCGGAATGCGCGGCGCTATCGAGCCAGGCCTCGTAGATCGCCTGGGGCGTCGCGGGAATGGTGGAGGAAAGCTCGAAATCGTAACTCATGCCCACGACCCCTCGTCGCTACGCGCATCTCGTGGCTACCCGACCTCGCTGAGCCGCGACTCCGCCCGCGCCTGATCGATCAGTTCGCGCGCCTTGGCGCCCTGAATCTTGGCGATGTCGTCCTGGTATTTCAAGAGCACCCCCAATGTATCGGAAACCTGCGCGGGGTCCAGCGCCACGGCGTCGAGTTCGGTCAACGCGCTCGCCCAGTCCAGCGTCTCGGCGACGCCGGGCGATTTGAACAGGTCCTGCTTGCGCAGCCGCTGCACGAAAGCGACGAGTTCGGCGGTCAAGCGGGCGGGCGCTCGCGGCGCCTTCGCGCGCAAGATCGCGATCTCGCGCGCAGAATCGGGATAGCCGACCCAATGGTAGAGGCAGCGTCGCTTGAGCGCATCGTGGATTTCGCGCGTCCGGTTGGACGTTATGATCACGATCGGCGGGTTCTCCGGCTTGACGACGCCGATTTCCGGGATGGTGATCTGAAAGTCCGACAGGACCTCCAGGAGAAAGGCTTCGAAAGCTTCGTCGGCGCGATCGATCTCGTCGATCAGCAACACCGGCGCCCCGCCTTCGGAAGGCTCGAGCGCTTGCAACAGCGGGCGGCGGATCAGATAGCGGGTCGAGAAAATGTCATGCTCGATACGGTCCTTGTCGTGCTCGCCCGCCGCCTCGGCGAGCCGGATCGCCATCATCTGGGCGGGATAGTTCCATTCATAGACCGCCGTCGAGACATCGAGGCCTTCATAGCATTGCAGTCGAATCAGCTTTCGGCCGAGCGCGGAAGCGAGCACTTTCGCGACCTCCGTCTTGCCGACGCCCGCCTCGCCCTCGAGCAAGAGCGGCCGCCCGAGGCGCAGGCTCAGGAAGACGACGGTCGCCAGCGCGCGCTCCGCGACATAGGAGGCGCTGCGCAGCAGCGCGAGCGTTTCGTCGATCGAAGTGGGCGGCGCGACGTGGCCGGGAGTGGTTTGCGTGCTCGGCATGTGGATACTCGAAAGGGAGCGCCCTGCGGATAGGCCGAAGGGCGCACGAAATCAAATGAGCGCGCCGCCCTCCTTCTCCCCGTGCGGGAGAAGGTGGCGCCATAGGGGCGTCGAAGACGCCCGTCTTCGACAGGCTATGGCGCCGGATGAGAAGTCGGCGCCGGATTGAGCGCTACCCGCGACAACGGCATGCGCAGGCGGACTGACCCCTCATCTGCCCTTCGGGCGCCTTCGCCGCAAGGGGGGAAGAGAAAACCCTCCCTCACCCCGCCGCGGCGACGGCGCGCTTGGCCAGCACGCCGATGAGGTGCGCACGATAGTCGGCGTCGGCGTGCAGATCGCTGGCGAGGCCGCTCGCCGGCACGCTCAGGCCATCGAGGCCGGAAGCGGCGAAATTCTTGTCGAGCGCCGCCTCGAACGCCGGGACGCGAAACACGCCGTTGCTGCCCGCCCCCGTCACCGCGACCCTGACCCCGCCCTTTGTCTTCGCGACGAACACCCCCACGAGCGCGTAGCGCGAGGCGGGATTGCGGAACTTCTGGTAGGCGGCTTTCTCCGAGATCGGGAAACGGACTTTCGTGATGATTTCCTGAGCTTCCAACGCTGTCTCGAACAGACCCTTGAAAAAGTCGCCGGCGGCGATTTCGCGTTTGCTGGTCACGATCGTCGCGTCAAGGGCCAGCGCGGCGGCGGGATAGTCGGCGGCGGGGTCGTTGTTGGCGATCGAGCCGCCGATCGTGCCGCGATTGCGGACGGCGGGATCTCCGATCAGATGCGCCAACGCCGCGAGCGCCGGGATCGCTCCCTGCACGACCGCGCTGTCGGCGACGTCGGCGTGTCGCGTCATGGCGCCGATCACTATCGCTTCGCCTTCGCGACTGATGCCAGCGAGTTCGGCGACCCCGCTGAGATCGATGATCGAGGCGGGAGAGGCGAGCCGCTGCTTCATCGTGGGGATGAGCGTTTGACCGCCGGCAAGCAGCTTGGCGTCCTCGTCCGCGAGAGCGGCGAGCGCGTCCTGAACGTTGGCGGGGTGATGGTAGGCGAATGCATACATGGAATGACTCCGAAAGGGTGTGGGAATAGGGGCGCCCCCGGGCGCCCCAGACGCTTCATTATTCAGCGGCGCGCTTCATGACCGCCTTCTGCGCGGCGCGCCAGACGACTTGCGGCGTGGCCGGCATGGCGACGTCTTCATGGCCGACCGCGTCGGTGATCGCGTTGATCACGGCCGGCGGAGAGGCGATCGCGCCGGCTTCGCCGCAGCCCTTCAAGCCGAGCGGATTAGTGGTGCAGGGCGTAGAGACCGTCTCGATTTTGAACGAGCAAAAATCGGCGGCGCGCGGCATGCAATAATCCATGTAACTCGCCGTTACCAATTGGCCGTCCTCGTTGTAGACCGCGCCTTCCAGGAGCGCCTGCCCGACGCCCTGCGCGATGCCGCCGTGGACCTGACCTTCGACGATCATCGGATTTATCAGCTCGCCGAAATCGTCGACGGCGGTCCAACGGTCGATGATCACGATTCCAGTTTCGGGGTCGATCTCCAATTCGCAGACATGCACGCCGGCTGGAAAGGTGAAATTCGTCGGTTCCCAGAAGGCGCTCTCCTTCAGCCCCGGTTCGACCTCGCTCCCGGGAAACTTATGCGCGGAATAGGCCGCCAACGAGAGCGAGACGAAGTCGATCGACTTGTCGGTTCCCTTCACGGTGAACTTGCCGTCCTTCAATTCGATGTCGTTTTCCGACGCCTCGAGGACATAGCCGGCGATCTTCTTCGCCTTGGCCTCGACCTTGTCGAGCGCTTTGACAATCGCCGTCGCGCCGACGGCGCCCGAGCGCGAGCCGTAGGTGCCCATGCCCATCTGCACCTTGTCGGTGTCCCCATGGACGATGTTCACGTTTTCGATCGGTATTCCGAGCCGCCCCGAAACCAGCTGCGCGAAGGTCGTCTCGTGACCCTGACCGTGGCTGTGCGAGCCCGTCAGAACTTCGACGGTGCCAACCATGTTGACGCGCACTTCCGCTGATTCCCAACCGCCGACCCCGGCGCCCAAGCTGCCGATGGCCTGCGAGGGTCCGAGCCCGCACGCCTCGATATAGGCGGAAAAGCCGATCCCGCGCAGCCTGCCCTTCGCCGCCGAAGCCGCCTTGCGCGCCCCGATTCCCCCATAGTCCGCGAGTTCCAGCGCCTTGTCGAGCGTCACCCCGTAATTGCCGGTATCATAATTGACTATGACTGGGGTCTGATGCGGGAACGCCGTTATGAAATTGGCGCGCCGGAACTCCGCAGGGTCGCGGCCGAGTTCGCGCGCGGCCACTTCGACGAGGCGCTCGACGACGAACGTCGCCTCCGGCCGTCCGGCGCCGCGATAGGCGTCCACCGGCGCGGTGTTGGTATAGACGGCGTCGACTTCGGCGTAGATGTTCGGAATATTGTATTGCCCCGACAATAAGAGAGCATAGAGGTAGGTCGGAACCGCGGACGAGAACGTCGACATGTAGGCGCCGAGATTCGCGATCGTATGCACGCGCAGGCCGGTGATCTTGCCGCCGGCGTCGACCGCCAGTTCGGCGTGCGTCACGTGGTCGCGGCCGTGCGCGTCGCAAAGGAACGCCTCGGTTCGGTCGGAGGTCCACTTGACGGGACGATCGATCTTTCGGGCCGCCCAGACGCAGACGGTCTCTTCCGCATAGATGAAGATCTTGGAGCCGAAGCCGCCGCCGACGTCCGGCGCGATCACGCGCAGCTTGTTCTCTGGCGCAATGCCAATGAACGCCGACAGCACCACGCGGGCCACGTGCGGGTTCTGACTCGTCGTATACAGCGTCAGGGTGTCAGTTCCGGAATCGAACTCTCCGACAGCCGCGCGGGGCTCCATCGGGTTGGGAACCAGACGATTGTTGACGAAGTCGATCTTGGTGACGTGTGCCGCCGCGGCAAAAGCCGCCTCGGTCGCCGTCTTGTCGCCGAGGTGCCAGTCGTAGATCATGTTGTTGGAAGCAACGTCGTGGATCTGCGCCGCGCCGGGCGCGGCCGCCGTCGCCGTATCGGTCACGGCCGGCAGCACGCCGTAGTCGACCACGATCTTCTCCGCGGCGTCGCGCGCCTGGGTATAGGTGTCGGCGATCACGACGGCGACGTGGTCGCCGACATAGCGCACTTTTCCTGTCGCGAGCGCCGGGTGCGCGCCCGCTTTCATCGGCGAGCCGTCCTTGGAATGGATCATCCAGCCGCAGATGAGGCCGCCGACCTTGTCCTTGGCGACATCCTCGCCGGTGAAGATTGCCACCACACCGGGCATGGCCGACGCCTCGGCGAAGTCGATTCTGTCGATCGTCGCATGCGCGTGCGGCGACCTCAGGAAATAGGCGTAGGCTTGGCCGTGACGGTTGATGTCGTCGACGTAATGGCCCTTGCCGGTAATGAAGCGGATGTCTTCCTTGCGCTTGACGGAGGCGCCGAGGCCGGTCGCACTCATGAGAATCTCCCTGATGTCGCTGAAAGCCTTAATTTGACCTTGACTCTTCGATCGCGCGCGGGCTCTGGCCGGCGCGGGCGAGCTCTATTCGGCGGCTTTGGCTTGGCTTTGGGCGCCCATGTCGTGCGCCCCCTGCATCACCGACTTCACGATGTTGTGGTAGCCGGTGCAGCGGCAGATGTTGCCTTCGAGCTCGTTGCGGATTGTCGGCTCGTCGAGGTTCGCGCCCTTGCGGTTGACGATATCGACCGCCGTCATGATCATTCCGGGAGTACAGAACCCGCATTGGAGGCCATGATTGTCCTGGAACGCCTGCTGCATCGGATGCAATTTGCCGCCCTTTGCGAGGCCCTCGATCGTCAGGACGTGCGCCCCCTCGCAGGACGCCGCCAGCGCCGTGCAGGCCTTGATCGCGCGCCCGTCGACATGGACGACGCAAGCGCCGCACTGCGAGGTGTCGCAGCCGACGTGGGTGCCCGTCAGACGCAGGTTTTCCCTCAAGTATTGCACCAGCAACGTGCGCGGATCGACCTGCGCCGCCGTCGCCTTGCCGTTGACCGTCATGGAAACTCGAATCATCAAACGTCCTCCCTGAGCGTCTCGCCCTACCCGCGCCGACCGCGAGCGACTTGCCGCGCGGCGCGTTCGAACTTCGCCGCGAAGGTGCATGGGGAAACCCTCATCGTCAAGCGCGCATGACGCCAAAAGAATGCCAAAAGGCTCGCCGCGCCCGCGCCGCCGTATGGACTTGGCGCTGCGCAAGTTTAAGTCGCGAAACGCGAATCGTTCGGGAGCCCGCCCCTTGCCGCTTTAATGGGCGCCCGCTATAGCTTGTCATCACTGTGGGCGCGGAGCGCCCTTGATTGCGGCGCCTGAAGAGCGCAGGGAAAATCTCGGCGCCAGCCCGAGGGAACAAAGACATGGTCGGGACCGCGGGCCGAGGCTGGCGTGAATCCTGCATCCGGGACGGGAAACCAGGGCGGGGCGACAAATGGATAATTTCTTACAGCAACTGATCAACGGGATCACGTTGGGTTCGATCTATGGGCTGATAGCCATCGGCTACACCATGGTCTTCGGCATCATAGGCATGGTAAATTTCGCGCACGGCGATGTGTTCATGCTCTCGGCGTTCATCGCGCTGCTCGTCTTTCTCCTTTTGACCAAGGTCATCGGGCTCACTTTTCTGCCGCTGACTTTCGTTCTGGTCTTGGTCGCCGGCATGGCGCTGACCTCGGTCTGGAACTGGACGATCGAGCGGCTGGCGTATAGACCGCTGCGCGGCTCGTTCAGGCTGGCGCCGCTGATTTCGGCGATCGGCATGTCGATATTCCTGTCGAATTTCGTGCAAATTTCGCAGGGACCGCGCAACAAGCCGGTGCCCCCGATGTTCAACGAGATCATTCATCTCGGCGGGGCGGGACATGACGTGACCCTGCAATATCGCCAGATCGTCATCGTCGTGATCACCGCGCTGCTGCTCGGCGGGTTCTGGTACCTGGTCCAAAAGACGGCGCTCGGCCGCGCGCAACGCGCTTGCGAGCAGGATCGCAAGATGGCTTCGCTGATCGGGGTGGACGTCGACCGCACGATTTCGACGACTTTCGTCATCGGCGCGGCGCTCGCGGCGGTCGCCGGGGCCCTCTACATGCTCTACTACGGCGTCGTGAATTTCTCCGACGGCTTCCTGCCCGGCGTGAAGGCGTTCACCGCGGCGGTGCTGGGCGGCATCGGATCGCTGCCCGGCGCGGTTCTCGGCGGTCTCCTGATCGGGCTCATCGAGGTGTTCTGGTCGGCCTATTTCTCGACCGACTACAAGGACGTGGCGGCGTTCTCGATCCTCGCTATCACCCTCGTCTTCATGCCCTCCGGCATCCTCGGCCGACCTGAAATCGAGAAGGTGTGAGCATGACCGCGATTTCGCAAGACGTCAGCGGCGCGAACGCGATCGCGATCCATCGCGTGAAAGACGCCCTCGCGGCCGCGGCGCTCACTTTCTTCCTCTGCTTTCCGATCATCCTGCTGCACGCCGAAGCGGACAACGACGGCAACCTCTACCTGACGTGGCGCCCCTGGGCGGTCGTCATTCTTTGCGCGATCGCCTTCGTCGCCCGATATGCGCTGTTGGCTTACGGAGCGCGTCCGCGACCTGATCTCGCCGCCGCCCGCGTGGAGGCCCCTTCCGCCAGTAGGGCCTTCATCACGCGGTACATCGCCACCGTCGGCGTCGTGTTCCTGTTCGTGTTTCCGTTCGGGGTCTTATGGCTGTTGGGCGCCGGTGGCGCGCTCAAGTGGATCGACAACTATGGGGTTCAGATCCTGATCTATGTGATGCTCGGCTGGGGCCTCAACATCGTCGTCGGTCTCGCCGGCCTGCTCGATCTCGGCTACGTCGCGTTCTACGCCGTCGGCGCCTATTCCTACGCGCTGCTGGCGACGACCTTCGGCCTGTCGTTCTGGATTTGTCTTCCGCTCGCGGGCATCCTGGCGGCGCTATGGGGAATGATCCTCGGTTTTCCCGTGCTGCGCTTGCGCGGCGATTATCTCGCGATCGTGACGCTGGCGTTCGGCGAGATCATCCGGTTGATCCTCATCAACTGGGTCGCCTTTTCCGGCGGATATGCAGGCATCGCGTCGATACCGCGCATTACATTCTTCGGCCTCTCGCTGCGTGACGAACCAGGAAACTTCGCGGATTTCTTCCACATCGATTATTCGCCGATCCACGTCAAGATATTCCTCTATTACCTGATACTGTGTCTGGCGTTCCTCACCAATTTCGTGACCCTGCGTCTACGTCGGCTGCCGATCGGACGGGCATGGGAGGCGCTGCGGGAAGACGAAATCGCCTGCCGGTCGCTCGGCATCAATACCCGCAACACCAAGCTCACCGCGTTTGCGCTCGGCGCCTTCTTCGGCGGTCTGGCGGGTTCCTTCTTCGCGGTGCGGCAAGGCTTCATCAGCCCGGAAAGCTTCACTTTCAACGAATCGGCGACAGTGTTGGCGATCGTCGTTCTTGGCGGCATGGGCTCGCAGATCGGCGTCGCTCTCGCGGCGGCGGCTCTGATCGGCGGCTTCGAAATACTGCGCGAGCTCGACTGGATGCGCCAGTTGATGGCGACGGTATTCGGCATTCCCGATTTCGATCCCGCGCAATATCGCGGCCTGCTGTTCGGGCTGGCGATGGTGGTGATGATGGTTTTCAGGCCGCGCGGGTTCGTCTCTACGCGATCGCCCTCGATCTTTCTCAAGGAGCGAAAGGCGGTTTCCGGTTCGCTGGTCAAAGAGGGGCACGGCTGATGCGCTGGCAGACGAACCCCCTCCTCGTCGTCGAGCATCTGACAATGCGTTTTGGCGGCCTCGTCGCGGTCAACGACCTGTCGTTTCAGGTCGGTCGCGGCGACATTACGGCGCTGATCGGACCCAACGGCGCCGGCAAGACCACCGTTTTCAACTGCGTCACCGGCTTCTACAAGCCGACCGAGGGCAGACTGGCGCTCGCCCGCGAAGGCGTCGCCGCGAGGTCCGATGTGGAGGCGTTGACGCTCACGGCAGCTAAGCGCGCATCGACGGGATCGGGCGACCTCTATCTGCTCGAGCGCATGCCGGGCAATGAGATCGCCAATCACGCGAAGGTCGCGCGCACGTTTCAGAACATCCGGCTGTTTCAGGGCATGACCCTGCTCGAGAATCTGATGGTCGCGCATCACAACAAGCTGATGTTGGCGAGCGGCTTCACCGTGCTCGGCCTGTTCGGCGTCCCGAGCTATCGCGCGAGCGAGGCGGCGGCGGTGGAGCACGCGAAATACTGGCTCAACAAGATCGGACTGATAGATCGCGCCGACGACCCGGCCGGCGAATTGCCCTATGGCGCGCAGCGCCGGCTCGAGATCGCGCGTGCGATGTGCACGGATCCGGTGCTGCTCTGCCTCGACGAGCCCGCGGCCGGCCTCAACCCGCGCGAATCGGCCGATTTGAACACGCTGCTCAATTCCATCCGTGACGAACACGAGACTTCGATACTGCTGATCGAACACGACATGTCTGTCGTGATGCAGATTTCCGATCACGTCATCGTTCTCGACTACGGAACCAAGATCGCCGACGACACGCCGGTGGAGGTACGCAACGATCCCAAAGTGATCGCCGCCTATCTCGGCGTCGCCGACGAGGAAGAACTGAAAATCGTGGAAGCGGAGATCGGAGCATGAGCCAGGCCGCGACCCTGCCGAGCGCCCCGGGCGTCGCCGCCGCGCCGAAGCCGCTGTTGACGATACGCGGCGTCGAAACCTTCTACGGCAAGATTCAGGCGCTGAGAGGCATAGACATCGACGTCAACCAAGGGGAAATCGTGACCCTGATCGGCGCCAACGGCGCCGGCAAGTCCACGACGATGATGACGATCTTCGGCAGTCCGCGGGCGCGAAAAGGCTCCATCGTCTTCGACAGACGCGATATCACCAACATGGCGACCCATCAGATCGCGCGTCTGTCGATCGCCCAGTCGCCGGAAGGAAGGCGGATCTTTCCGCGCATGAGCGTGTTCGAAAATCTACAGATGGGCGCTTCGATCGACAATTTCGCGCATTTCGACGAGGACGTCGAGCGCGCCTTCGTGATGTTCCCGCGCCTCAAGGAACGTTCGCAGCAGCGCGGCGGCACGCTTTCGGGCGGGGAGCAGCAGATGCTGGCGATCGCGCGCGCGCTGATGAGCCGTCCGAGATTGCTCATGCTGGATGAACCTTCGCTCGGCCTCGCGCCGCTTATCGTCAAGCAGATATTCAACGTCATCGCGGAGCTCAACCGCACGCAGGGGCTGTCGGTCTTCCTGGTCGAGCAGAACGCGTTTCATGCGCTGAAGCTTGCCCATCGCGGCTACGTCATGGTCAACGGCGTAATTACGATGCAGGGCACCGGCCAGGAGTTGCTGGCGCGCCCTGAAGTGCGCGCGGCCTATCTCGAGGGAGGCCACTGATGGGAGGCTGGATTTGGCCCGATCACGACTACGCCGGGCTGGCGTTTGTCGTGCTCACCGTATTGAGCGCCGCCGCGGCTGTGGCCACCGGGAGGGCGTTCGCGCGCTCCTGGAGCCCGCGATGGCAGATCGCGCCGGCCATGATAGCGCTCGCGGCCGCCGTGCAGTGGCTGCATTTCGCTCTGTTTCAGGAGGATCTTCTGTCGCTTCACTATTACCTCGTGACCCTGGTCATCCTGCTCGCGGCGGCGCTTTTCGGCTACCAGTCGATGCGCACGCGTCAAATGTCGACCCAATACTCATGGGCGTTCGAAAAGGCCGGACTGAACTGGCGCGCGCGGTAACTGAACGAAAAGAATCGGCCGTTGTTAACGGCTTTTAAGGTGACACGACTTCGAAAACAGGCTTTATCCCCCAGAAGGGTGGGATGTCGTTCCGCCGGGGGGCGCCGCGCGCCCCGAAACCTAGGGAGTGTCGTATGAAGAAATATTTGTTGTCGGGTCTGTTGCTCGCTGCAGGCTTGGCCTATGCGGGCGCGGCCAGCGCCCAAATCAAAATAGGCGTCGCCGGTCCCGTCACCGGGCCGAACGCTTCGTTCGGCGCGCAATTGGTCCAAGGCGTCGGCCAAGCTGCCGAGGACTTCAACAAGACCGGGGGCATCAATGGCCAGAAAATCACGGTCGAACAGGGCGACGACGTTTCCGATCCCAAGCAAGGTGTCTCGGTCGCGAACAAGTTCGTCGGCGACGGCGTCAAACTGGTGGTCGGCCACTTCAACTCCGGCGTGACGATCCCGGCCTCCGAGGTCTATGCCGACAACGGGATATTGATGATCACGCCGTCGGCGACCAACCCGAAGGTCACCGATCGCAAATTGTGGGACGTTTTCCGCACCTGCGGCCGCGACGACCAGCAGGGCAAGCTGTGGGCCGACCTCGCCCTCAGCCCCAAGATGAAGGACGCCAAGATCGCGATCGTGCATGACAAGACGACTTATGGCCAGGGCCTCGCGGACGCTGCCAAGGGCTTCATGAACGCGGGTGGCAAGAAGGAAGTGCTCTACGAAGGCGTCAACGCCGGCGAGAAGGACTATTCGGCCATCGTTTCGAAGATCAAGGCCTCCGGCGCCGACTATCTCATGTGGGGCGGCCTGCACACCGAAGGCGGCCTGATCATCCGTCAGATGCGCGATCAGGGCATGAAGACGATCATGATTTCGGGTGACGGCATCACCGACAACGAGTTCGCCTCGATAGGGGGCCCTGGCGTCGAAGGCACCTTGATGTCGTTCGGTCCCGATCCGCGCAACAACCCGGCCGCGAAGGATATCGTCGCGGAATTCCGCGCCAAGAACTTCGAGCCGGAAGCTTATACGCTCTATTCGTATGCCGCCATGCAGGTCATGAAAGAGACGGCTGAGCATTTGAAGTCGCTCGATCCGAAGAAAATGGCCGAATATATGCACTCCGGCGTGAACTTCAGCACGGCTATCGGCAATATCGCTTTCGATAAGAAGGGCGATCGCACCAGCATCGACTATGTCTGGTACGTCTGGAAGAAGGGCCCCGACGGAAAGCTCACCTACTTCCAAGAGAAATCGTAATCCCAGCGCTCGTCTACCCCAGCGATATGGAAGAGGCCCGCTGCATCGGCGGGCCTTTTTTGTACGCGGGACACGCGCAATTCCGGCCGCTAACCCAACCGCCCGAGCGAGGGGAAGGCGTCGATCAGCCAGAACGAAACCGACTGCATGCCCCCGGTGAGAAACGCGACGCCAGTCAGCACCAGCAGCGCGCCGACGCCCTTTTCCAGCCGCCCGAACTGGCTGCGAAAGCGCCGCGCGACGTGAAGAAACGGGCCCATCGCGAACGCCGCGAGGATGAAGGGCAAGCCCAGTCCCAACGCGTAGGCCCCGAGCAGCGCCGCGCCGCTCGCGACCGTTTGCTCGGCGCTCGCCACCGCCAGAATAGCGGCCAGGATCGGCCCGATGCAGGGCGTCCAGCCGAAGGCGAACGCGAGACCCATCAGGTAGGCGCTCCACAGTCCGGGCGGCTTGGCGATCTCGACCCGCTTCTCCCGCATCATCGCGCCGATCTGAAAGGCGCCGAGGAAATGCAGGCCCATCGCGATGATGCCGACGCCGGCGGCGATCGACAGGACATGGCTCCACTGCCTGAGCAGCGCGCCGAAGAAGGAGGCGGTCGCGCCCAACGCGACGAACACTGTCGAAAAGCCTGCGACGAACAGCACCGCCGCAATCACCGTGTCGCGCCGCGCGTCCGCCTCCCCCTCGACCGCCAAAGCTTCCAACGAAGTGCCCGCGAGATAGCAGAGATAGGGCGGCGCCAGCGGCAGCACGCAGGGGCTGAGAAACGAGAGCAGCCCTGCGCCCATGGCGGCGGGATAGGAAATGTCGGTCATGCGCCTCTTCTGAACGTCTCGGGCCGGCGCGGCAAGTCACAACCGCGACCGATGGGCTTCGCGCTTTCCAGCAGTTTCGAGGATATGTCGAATGCGCCGACGCGTCACGACCGGGCGCCGCGCTCACCTCCTCACCCGATCTCCACCACGATCCGTCCGCGGACCTTTCCTGCGAGAATCCGCTCGCCCGCTTCGAAGACGCGATCGAACGGGATGGTCTCGGTCATCCGCGCCAGCATCGCC
>JBAQGU010000729.1:0-3057 GCA_049287975.1 Roseiarcus sp. | reverse complement strand
GGCTCGGCCCGTCGGGACCGCGCTTGCGGCAAGCCCCAGCCCGGCGCCAATCAGTCCGCGGCGCGTGATGTCGGCCCGGCGAACGATGTCCGAGGCTATGCCCCGGGGCGATGCGGGCGATTCCTCGAATTGGAGTTCCCGCGGGTCCTCGTCAGACATTTCGCGCCCGCCTCACCGAGCCCGTGGCTCGACGCGGGGCGTCGGACGAACGGTCACGGTTTCGCGGCCTCGCGGGACAAGAAATACGCGATCGCTTCGATGTCGTCCTCGTCGAGCGAATAGGCGATCTCCGGCATGATGAAGTTGCCGCGCCCGCGGCGCGCGCCGTGCTGATAATCTGCAACGCTTTTACGATCGTTTCCTGACGCTGCCCAGCCAATCGCGGAATTTCGTCCTGACCGGCAAACGCCGGGGTGACATTGCGCGCAATGGCGATCCTTGACAAGCGCGGTCCCCGCTTTCGTCAAAGCTGGATCCGGATCGGCTTCGGTCGGCGCGGGAGGTCCCGGCAAGCTCGCAAAACAAGGCGCCGGGACCTCGGATGTCGTTGTCGGTGAGGTCCGCCGCGACAGGCGTCATCTTCTCGTCCTTGCGCGTCTCGCCGAACATCCCGGTATAGAACTTCATGCCGAGCGGGGTGACATGCGGCTCGAGCTTGACGGCCGGCGGATTGAACTCGGCGCAGGAACGCCCCTTGCCGTAGACGGGGTCGAGATAGGCATATCATATAACCACACAAGATGCGCTTGCAAAGCTGATGAAGCCACGGTAAGTTCAAAGGGCTCCGGTCGCTCACTATAAATTACAGAGGGAACGCCCTTCCATGAAGTGGATCGCAGTCTGCGCAGCTGTGGCGCTCATGTTCGTGGGCAGTTCCGCGCGCGCTGACGATGCCGCCGCGAAATTCGCCGAGCTTTTCACCAACGTCTGTCTGGATAAATTGGGGAATCTCGACAAAATCGACGAATGGGCGAGCGAGCAAAATCTGCCGCCGATCAGCAATCCGCAGGCGCTGGCGGTGTTCGCCGGGAGGGCGAACATGGACGGCACGATGCGCTCATTCGCCGGCGGCGGTGTGCCCGGCTCGGGCAAAGCCTGGGCGGTGCACGATCCGGCGGGCCGCTTCGTGGTGGCGACGCGGCTGGACCCGGAGTCCTGTATCGCCTGGGCGCAGCATGCCGATCCGGCGGACGTGGAGGCCGCCTACGTGAAGATGGTCGAAACTGCGTCGACGTCGGGATCGGACGTGAAGCTCGTCGAGGACAAGAAGGTAGATATTCCGAATGGGCAGGTTCACATCCGTGTCCATCGCATCTGGTCGGGATCGGCGATGAACAGCTTTGCTTTGGTGATGGCGACCGTCAACCGATCGGGCGGACCGTTCCAGGCAATGTTGGAGACGCAACGTGTCTACGACCGCGACGACATCATCAATCCGATGGTGCCTCTAGTGCCGCCGCCGAGCTGAGGGCGGTTCGATGCGAACGGCCGGGTTCCCGATTTGCGAATGAGCGGACCCGTCTGATACATAGCGTAGCGTTAAAAATAAGTTTAACCCTAGGGAGGATAAAATGCGAATAGTGAGGCGAAAGAGTAGAGTACTGCGGGCGTTGATGGGCATCGCCGGCATCGCGGGCTTGGCGCTTTTCGCGCCGGCCCCCATAAGCCCCGCTAGCGCCGAGGATGCGCTGATCAAGTACAATGGCAATACTCGCGACTATTGGGAGCATCCGCCCGCCGACTGGTACATGGGCGACGAAACCGCGCAACAGCACGGCGAGCATCCCTATCCGGGCCAGCCGACGCCGACGCCGCATGACGAACTCGTGAACCTGGTGAAGGAGAACATCAAGCTTCAGCCCGGCTTCCACATCGAAGTGCTGGCCAGCAACATCGATTGTGCTCGCCAGATGGTGTTCGGCAGCGACGGCACGCTCTATGTCGGCTGCTGGACCGAGCACGTCTATGCCTTGCAGAAGCACGGCGACAAGTGGGACGCGAAGGTCATCATCAAGGGCCTGCGGCAACCGACCGGCATCGGCTTCTACAACGGCAATCTCTACGTCTCCGACATCGACAAGATCTACCGCTACAAGGACATCGCCAACAACCTCGACAACCCGAAGGGCGAGGTCGTCTACAGCGACTTCCCGCCGTACACTTCACACGGCTGGAAATACATGGTTGCAGACACGGAGGCGCCGGGCTGGTTCTATATTCCGGTCGGCCCGCCCTGCAACGTTTGCCTTATTCCGTCGGGCACGGCGCAATATCGTCACGTCAACCCCGACGAGGGCCTGTCGGAAGTGGCTGCACTCGGCCAGCGCAACAGCGTCGGCGGCGACGTCGACCCGCGCAGCGGTCAATTGTGGTTCTCCGAGAACGCCCGCGACTGGATGGGCGACGACATCCCGTCGGACAAGCTGAACCATCTGGTGCGGTTCGGCGAACACTTCGGCTACCCGTACTGCCACCAGGGTGACATTCCGGACCCGAAGTATGCCATGGGCCACAAGTGCAGCGAGTTCTCGCCGCCGGCGCTGAATGTCGGGCCGCACATGGCGCCGCTCGGCATGAAGTTCTACACTGGCAACAACTTCCCGGCTGAATACCGCAACAACATCTTCCTGGCGGAGCATGGCGGCTGGAACCAGCGCATCCATACCGGCGCCCGGATCGTCCGCATCCAGACGGATGCCGACGGCAAGAATATCAGGCAGGAGCCGTTCGCTTGGGGCTGGATCAAGGACAACAAGTACTGGGGCCGTCCCGCCGACGTGGTGGTCAGCCCGATGGACGGGTCGTTGCTTGTCGCTGATGACCAGGCCGGCGCGATCTACCGCATCTGGTACGACGGCAAATAACGCTTAGCGTCACCCACAAGGCCTCGCACTGGCAATTCACGCCGCCAGGGCGAGGCCGTTTTCATTTTCCCCGACACAATGAGAATCGTTCGGTCATGCGAATCTCCGCCTGGATAATCGCGGCAGTAAGCCTCGCCGTTCCCGCGGTCACGATGGCCGCCGAGGGGAATCCTGCTGCGGGAAAAGCGAAGGC
>JBAQGU010000728.1:0-5926 GCA_049287975.1 Roseiarcus sp. | reverse complement strand
GGTCGCGGTCGCCATCAAGACGGCGATCGCCGCCCTCGAAGGCGAGGTCGTGCCGCAGTCGATCAAACTGCCGCTCGCGATCGTCGAGGATCCTGACTTCAAGGACGGGGTGAACTTCTACTCGAACCAGTCCGACAATTTCTTCGTCGGCAATTCCTTCCCGACTTGCGGCATCAATTTCGACGCCCGGGAAATCATGAACCAGACCGAGAAGAACCAGTAGGCCTTCCCCTTCTCCCGCTTGCGGGAGAAGGTGGCGCATAGCCCGTCGAAGGACGGGCGTTCTTCTAACGCCGTATCGCGCCGGATGAGGGTCGTCGTAATTTCCACGGCCCTCACCCCAACCCTCTCCCGCAAGAGCGGGAGAGGGGGCGCCTTCACTTACGAGCTCCAGCAGGAAAAGCGATGGACAGTCCGGCGCCGCTGTTCCGCATGGAAGGCGTGTCGAAATCCTACGGCGGGGTCAGGGCGCTGGATCAGGCGGATCTGACGATATCCGCGGGGCGGGTGCACGCGATCCTCGGCGAGAACGGCGCCGGCAAGTCGACGCTCATCAAGGTGATGGCGGGCGTCGTCGCCCCCGACGGCGGCCGCATGACGATGGAGGGTAGGGATGTCGCCTTCGCGACGCCCGCCGCGGCGCAGGCCGCGGGCATCGCCTGCATCTTTCAGGAATTGTCGCTGGTTCCCGAACTCAGCGTCGCCGACAACATCCTG
Source organism: Roseiarcus sp. (assembly GCA_049287975.1). GTDB lineage: Bacteria > Pseudomonadota > Alphaproteobacteria > Rhizobiales > Beijerinckiaceae > Roseiarcus. The sequence continues at coordinate 5,209 of JBAQGU010000728.1, read as the reverse complement.
ATCAACCGGCCGCCGAAGCGCTTCGGCCTGATCGATCGGCGCCGGCAGCGCGAGATGGCGGAGGCGGCGCTGACCAGGGCCGGCGCGACCGACATTCACCCGCGCACCCCCGTCAAGGACCTGCCGCTGTCGCGGCGGCAGATGGTCGAGATCGCCAAGGCGCTGGCCCGCGATCCCCGCATTCTCATCCTCGACGAGGCGACCTCGGCGCTGACCGCGGCCGATGTCGAGCGCGTTCTGACGTTGCTCCGGCGCCTGCGCGACGAAGGCCTCGCGCTCGCCTATATCTCGCATCGTATGCACGAGATCGCCGAGATATCAGACGATTGCACGGTCTTCCGCAATGGCCGCAACGTCTCGACCTATCTGGCGGGAACCAAGAGCCACGATGAAGTCGTCGAACTGATGATCGGGCGCGAATACCGCCATGTGTTCCCGCCAAAACCGGCGCCGCGGCGCCAGGAGGGACCGCCACGGCTCGAGCTGCGCGGCCTCTCCTGGACCAACCGTCTCAAGGATATTTCGCTCACCGCCTCGGCCGGCGAGATCGTCGGGCTCGGCGGCCTGGACGGTCAGGGTCAGCGCGAACTGCTGCTGGCGCTGTTCGGCGCCCTGAACGGCTTGACCGGCGAAATCCGCATCGAGGGAACGCCCGTCGGCATCAGCAGCCCGAGGCAGGCGAAAGGCAAGCGAGTGGGGATGGCGTTGATCCCCGAGGACCGCAAGACCGAGGGATTGATGCTGCCGATGAGCGTCGGCCAGAACCTCTCGTTCGCGGCGCTGGACGATCACGCGAAGTTCGGGATCATCGATCGATCGGGCGAAGCGCGCGCGATAAAGGACGCGATCGACGCGCTTTCCATCAAGGTCGCCAAGGTCGCAATGCCGGTGGCCTCGCTTTCGGGCGGCAATCAGCAGAAGGTCGTGATCGGCAAATGGCTGATGACCGCGCCGCGCATCATCCTTCTCAACGACCCCACACGCGGGATCGACGTCGGCACCAAACAGGAGATATACGGCCTGTTGCGCCGATTGGCGGACGCGGACGCGGCGATCGTGTTCTATTCGACCGACTACGCCGAGCTGATCGGCTGCTGCGATCGCGTGCTCGTGCTCTATGACGGGCGCGTCAAGCGCACGCTGGTCGGCGACGAGATCACGGAAAAGGCGTTGATCGCCAGCGCGCTCAACCTCGACTTCGGCGGGGCTCCGGCCGAGCGAGCGGCGGAGCGCGCATCGTGAGGGAATGGCGCTTCTGGCTCGCGGAAAATCGATCCACGCTGGCGGCGTTCGCGATTTTTATCGCGATGTTCTGGATCTACGTCGGCAACCATCCCGCCGGCTTTACCGCCAATGTCGTGCAGACGGCGGCCAACAAGGGCGTGCTGCTCGCGCTCGTCGCGATGGCGCAGACAATGGTCGTGATAACAGCCGGCATCGACCTCTCCGTCGGCATGACCTTCGTGCTGTGCAATTGCCTCGCCTCGCAGCTTCTGGCGGGCGATGCGTGGCGCACGGGCGTCGGCCTCGTCCTCGTGCTCGCGGCGGGCGCGGCCTGCGGCGCGGTCAACGGCCTGCTCGTGATCTTCGGACGGCTGCAGCCGATCGTCGCCACGATCGCGAGCGGCGCGATCTATTTCGGATTGGCGCTCTGGCTGCGCCCGGATCCCGGCGGCGCGTCGGATTTCAATTCCGACTTCGCGGACCTGTTCACCGGCAAGCTGTGGGGTAAAATTCCGGCGAGCCTGGTCACGCTCGCCGCCGTGGCCCTCGTGGTCTGGTTTCCCTTCAGCCGGTCGGCGATCGGCCGCACGGCCTACGCGGTCGGCTCGTCCGAATTGTCGGCCTACATGTCGGGAGCCCCGATCCGCGCGGCGAAATTCCTCGTCTATACGCTGGCGGGGCTGCTGGCCGGTCTCGGCGGCGTCTTCCTGACCTTCCTGACCTATTCGGGCGAAGCCTCGGCCGCCAATGGCGCCACCTACACGCTCTATTCGATCGCGGCGGTGGTTCTCGGCGGCGTCTCGCTGTTCGGCGGTTCGGGCAGCGCGATCGGCGCGATCTTCGGCGCGCTCGCGTTCCGCGCGATCGGCGACCTGCTGTTCGTGTTCGATATCGAACCTCTCTGGCAGCCCTTGTTTCAGGGCGTGGTCCTGCTAGCGTCGGTGTCGATCGGCGCGACCCGCCTGATCGGCGTGCGCAACCGCCTCGACCTGTTCGGATAGGCGCTGATGACGAATAGCGGGATTCCCATTCGAGAGGGCGTCTGGGCGCGTTGGCGCGGCCGGGTCGATCCGGCCACGCTGGCGGCGTTCGCCTGCATTCTGGCGTTGCTGTTCGCCGGCAGCCTCTACTCCCAGAGTTTCCTGTCGCCGGAATATCTGCTGCAGCAGCTGAAGGTCGCCTCGTTCCTCGGAATCATCGCGACGGGCATGATGATCGTCATTCTACTCGGCCAGATCGACCTGTCGGCGCCATGGGCGATCGCCATGGGAGGCATGATGTCGGCCTCGGCGACAGCCTGGGGACCGGCCGGACCCTGGATCGCGATTCCCTTCGGCGTCGGCTGCGGCGTGGCGCTCGGGCTCGTCAACGGATTCGGCGTTGCGTACCTGCGCATCCCCTCGATGATCGTGACGCTCGCCGTCAACGCGGTCGCGCAGGGGCTCATGGTCGTCCACACCGGCGGATTCTCGCCGCAGGATTCGGCATCCCCGGCGATGCGTTTCATCGCGACCGGAGACGTCGTGTTCGGCCTGCCGAACGCATTGATCGTCTGGGGCGTGATCGGCGGCGGCGCGACGCTGCTGCTTTCGCGGACGACGTTCGGGCGCGCGGTCTACGCGATCGGCAACCGGGAGCGCGCGGCCTATCTTTCCGGCATCGATCCGCAGCGGGTGGTTCTGATCGCATTCGCCCTTTCGGGCGCGCTGTCGGCGTTCGCGGGTGTGTTGCTCGCCGGCTACGCGTCCAAGGCCGCGCAGGCGATGGGCGATCCCTATCTCTTGCCCGCGATCGCCGCCGTGGTCCTCGGCGGCGCCAGCATCCTCGGCGGACGCGGCAACTATCTCGGGACGGTGGCGGGCGTGATCCTCGTCACGCTGCTGCAATCGATTCTGTCGGTGATGCAGATCCCCGAGGCTGGGCGGCAGATCGCCTATGGGTCGGTGATCATCGTCATGCTGCTGTTCTACGGGCGCGGAGCGGCGATCCGGGGGTAAGGGCAAGAATTTTCCCATTTCCCGACTTTTCAAGGCTTTGCAGCACGGATAATTTTCGCCTCGGTCACGCGAGAGCGGGGCGCTTTTGTGGCGGCGGGGCGCGCCCGAACCACACAACAGTTCAGCATTACCCTGCCGTACGATATGGCCGAGGTCGTCGAGGGTAAGATCAAGTCAGGAGCTTACGCATCGGTAAGCGAAGTGGTGCGCGAGGGCGTTCGCGCGCTGCTGGAGCGGGACGCAGCGATAGAGCGCTGGCTTCGCGAAGAGGTAGTCGCCGGCCGCGCGGAATACCTTGCCGACCCATCAAAAGGCGTTCCGGCCGAAGAAATCCTCGGCCGCATCAAGGCCCGGCGCGCGTCCGAGGCGCCGTAAGACGATTGTCGATGGGTCATTAAAGCCGTCGAGCTAGCGGCCCTGCACCACCGCGTCGTTGGTGGCGGGGGAACACATTTCCAGGCGCACACGGTAAGGTCTCCCTCATGTCGGGAATGCCCGAAATAAATACGGCGTCGTTTCGAAAATTGACGTAGCCACAGAAAATATACTCGTTCCAGTGATTGGGCGATGGGCCGTGTTTCATGAGGAAGGTGTGCGCGTCCATTCCGCGGGGAAGGTGCTTGGCGCCCATGTGTGCGATCTCGCGCGCCAGATAGGCCGAGAGCATTCTTTCTGTTGTTCCCAGCAAAACGTAAGGCGTGGTCATCACGACATGATGCGTCACCAGACTATGGCTCGGCGCGATCAGCCGTGCAAACCATATCTGGCCTTCCTCGCCGTTGTAACCCGAGGTCGAGTAACAACGCTTGATCTCTCCGCCGCCGATTTCGCGCAAGCGGACATATCGATCCTCGATCCCGCAATGTACGTAAAAGCCCATACGCGAATTTTGCATCACATTGATCGCGTCCATGAGCCAGCCTTGGAAAGATGCTTCTCTGGCGAGGCGTTGTAGGCACGTACCGATGGTCTCGTGGCTTTGGCCGAACAGGACATCAAAGAAGGCCCACATGGTAAAATAGCTGATCGTGACCGGACTCATCGGGGGAAAGCCGGGAATATACTCGTCTTCCGCTTCTTCGACCGTGCGGGCGTATTGACGAAGTTCCCTCAAGACGCTCATTTCTTCAGCCATGACGGACGCAAAATTCTGCGCATATATGAAAACCGCATGCGCGGGGTCGCGTCCCTTGGCCAACAGTTCCCCGAGTCGGTTTTCGTTGAGATGCGCCTCCTCGAGGGAGGCCTTCGTAGTTCGATAAGCCGATAAGTCGACGACGCCGTTGCGCTCTTGCGAAAAGATGAACTTGGCCAACTTATCGGCGGTGGTTCCCACTCTGAAGCGCTCCACGTTTCGTGTTGCGCGTCCCTCTTGACGTCGTCGCGCCCCTGTTGCATTGCTGATTCATGATTGCTCCGCAATACCGTCGACGCTGAACCGCCAATTTTCGTGCGAGCCTTCGGCCCGCGCGCCCTTTGGTTTCGACCGCAGCGCAGAGTCACTCATGACCATCAAAATCTTCATCGCCGGCGAGGCCGGAACGACCGGGCTGCAAATCCGCGAGAAACTCGCGGGATTCGCCGGCATCGAGTTGCTGAGCCTGCCCGCGCGGGCGCGCAAGGACGTCGAGGCCAAGCGAGAACTCCTGGGACAAGTCGATCTGACGATCCTCTGCCTGCCCGACGCCGCGGCCAAGGAGGCCGCCGCTCTGCTCGACGCGATGGGCGAGCGGGCGCCGCGCGTCATCGACGCGTCCAGCGCGCACCGGGTCGCGCCGGGCTGGATCTACGGTTTTCCGGAGCTGACGCCGGGCCAAGACGCCGCGATCGCCGGCGCCGCCAGGGTGAGCAATCCGGGCTGTCACGCGACCGGCGCGATCGCGTTGCTGCGACCTTTGACGGACGCACGGCTGATCCCGAGCAACGCGGCGATCGCGATCGGGTCGGTCACCGGCTATTCCGGCGGCGGCAAGACGATGATCGAGGAT
>JBAQGU010000727.1:0-1797 GCA_049287975.1 Roseiarcus sp. | reverse complement strand
CCATCGTGCTGTCGTCGATGATGGGCGGGGGCCGGTCTTCGGGCGGCGGGTTCGGCGGCGGCGGCGGGGGTTTTTCCGGCGGCGGCGGGTCGTCGGGCGGCGGCGGCGCTTCGGGGAGCTGGTGATGGCGATGAGCGCGGAGGAATCCCGAGCCGTCGAAGCGGCGTTCGAGGCGGCGCAGGCGCGAACCCGCGCGCCGCTGGTCGGCGTACTGGCGGCGGCCTCCTCGGAATACACGTTCATGGCGCTACTGTGGAGCAGCTTGCTCGCGCTGGCGACGCCATGGCCGCTGCTGATTTTCACGCGGCTTCCCGCGGAGCACATTTTTCTCGCCCAGCTCGTCGTGTGCCTTGCGGCGATGGCGATCCTTTCGCTGCCGCCGCTGCGGGTGTTGCTGATTCCCCGCCGCGTGCGCCGCGCCAATGCGCACCGCGCCGCGCTCGTTCAATATTCCGTGCGCGGGATCGATCGCGCCGCCGATCGCGCCGGCGTGCTGATCTATGTCTCGCTGGCTGAGCGCTATGCGCGTGTGATCGCGGACGAGGGGGCTTGCGGCGTCGTCAGCGCGGCGCAATGGCAAGGCGTCGTCGACGCGCTCGTCGCCGATCTCGGAAGCGGCGAGACGGCGCGCGCGATGTCGAACGCCGCGACGCGCTGCGCCGATCTGCTGGCGCCCGAATTCCCCGCGATCCCTGATGTCGCGACGCCGCGCTGGCAGAGATTCCACGTGGTTTGAGCGCGCCCAGGGGACGTGGATGACGAAAACTGAAAGAACAACGCTTATTTCTGGTCTCGCCCAGAGGTCGCGGCGCTCCCTTCCCCACAGGCGGGCCGCAATCGCGGCTTGAGGTCGCGAACATTTTTCTCTACGAGGAAATTTCGGCGCGAAATTCGCCGACTATTCTGGACCCGGCGGGGGAGGCCTAATAGAGCATGTCACCATCCATGGCCTGGAAGACTTGGCGGCTACTGGCGGCGACGATCGGCGCGCTGGCTTTCAGCTTTGTCGGAGCGATCGCGACACCCTACTTGGTCGTCGACGCCGAGAGCGGGCAGGCGCTGATAGAAAATCAATCCACCACGCCTTGGTTTCCCGCCTCGGTGACCAAACTGATGACGACCTATGTGGCGCTCTCGGCTGTCCGCGACGGCAAACTGACAATGGACACGCCGTTGACGATGTCGTTGCGGGCCTCGCGCATGGCGCCTTCGAAAATGGGGTTCCGGCCCGGCACCGAGGTCACGCTCGACAATGCGCTGAAGATGTTGATGGTGAAGTCTCCGAACGACGTAGCGGTGATGGTCGCCGAGGGTATTTCGGGATCTGTCGAGGCTTTCGCGGACGAGATGAACGCCGCGGCCCAGCGGCTCGGGCTGAAGGAATCTCACTTCGTCAACCCGAATGGCCTGCACGATCCCAATCACTACTCCTCGGCGCGCGACATGGCGATCATCGGCCGCGCGCTGTTCAAGGAATTTCCCGATCATGCCGATCTGTTCGATATCGGCGCGATTCAGCTCGGAAATCAGATCATTCCCAATCACAACGGGTTGCTGGGCCGTTATCCCGGCGCCGATGGCATGAAGACCGGCTTCACCTGCCCGGCGGGCTGGAATGTCGTCGCCAGCGCGACGCGGAACGGCCGACGGCTCATCGTGGTCGTGATGGGCTCCCCCTCTCCCCGCCAACGCAATCTCATGGCCTCGGAATTGTTCGACCGCGGTTTCGCAGAGTCGGGCGGTGGCGTTCCACTGGAAACCCTGCCGACCTCCAGCGTCGCCGCGCCGCCCGACATG
>JBAQGU010000726.1:0-9353 GCA_049287975.1 Roseiarcus sp. | reverse complement strand
CTTCTACGAGCTGTGCGGGAATATGAGGAGGGAGAACTCCATTAGTGGTTTGTCGTTCGAGTCTCGTCGGCGCGGGTTTGTAGCCGAGGTAGCATCAGGATTGGACCCGATTGTGGGCGATCCCACCGAGGCCCCGTCGGCGAAAGTCGGCGGAAAACAGAGCTGGAGCATAGTCGACGCCTCACGAGCCCAATCCCTGAAGTGGCCGCCGCCGTGGCAGTCACTCTAAAGTGACAGCCGCCGTCCCTTGCGACCTGTCCGGCAACGACTATCTCAAGGCGAACGTTGATCAGGCGTCGCACGGAAACGGAAACACTGTTTGTTCAACGCTCGAGAACACGGGAAGGAGAAATTGTCATGCGTTCGTCGATCAAAGTATCTCTGACCGGATTTCTCATTGCGGGCGCTCTGGCCTTCAACGCAGATGCGATGGGCGCCGCTGGTAGCAATTCCAATGGCCCTGACGCCTTTATCGGCATCGTTGGCGGAAACCCCGGCGCCTCCCTAGGAGGCATCCCCTATAACCGAGGCCTTTACCAAGGAGGTGGCTACCAAGCCGACACCGACCGCCATTTCGGCCACACTTACCACAATGACCATGGCGGGTATGGCACATACAACGGCGGCTATTAGGCCTAGACCTGTGCATCCGTCGCGGGCGCGGTCCGGCGCGGCGGGCCGCGATGTAAGCCCTTCTTGGTCTGCCCCGACGCCTTGATCGCGGCATACCGTGCACGCGCGGTGGCCTGAGGCCGGACTGCGGCTGCGCGCGCCGTCTTGGAGAGGACGAAGAAACGGCCTCTGACAGCCGAACCAAGGGGCGGACGCGACTACCCATGCAAAATAGCGAAGGCCATTATTCGGCAGGCCGACACCATCGTTGGCTACTTCGAGCACGCAACTGTCGACGCTTTCAAAGCGCTCGGTTACGACGCCGCGCGTATTCCGGGCACGCGGCTCGTTCGCACGCTTGCGGAGCAGCTTGGCGGCGCCGCGGCAGCCGGCGCTCGCGCTCCGCCCCGAAATCCAGCGCCTTCCCGCCGGACGATCCGTGGGTTCGTCTCGAATGACCGCAATCGGTGAGCGCCGCGTTAACCCGACGGAAATTTCACCGGCCCATGATCGACGAAGCCCCTGCCGGGGTTTGACGCTTTGCGTTCCGGAACGTGCGAATGGGATCTCACTCCAATCTGGCCAAGACTGCGGTCAAGCGGGCCGAAAACCGCATCGTCGGTCTGGACGGTCTGCGCGGGCTGATGACTCTCTTCGTCGTCGCCTCCCATTATTTCGGCGAAGTGAGGCACGGCGTCGCGGCGATGGAAGTCGGGTGGCTCGCGGTGAAAATGTTTTTCGCCTTGAGCGGTTTTCTGGTGGGACGACTCATCCTGGAGCGGATGACCTGCGAGAATTTCTTCGTCGTCTTCTATGTGCGCCGTTTCTGTCGAACTCTGCCGGTTTATTTCTTCTGTGTCCTGCTCGTCTATCTCTGCATGCATCTGCTCGGCTCGCCCCAGTGGATGGATATCGGCAACGAATTCCCGCTCTGGTCGTATCTGACCTTCACACAGAACTTCTTCATGATTTCGACCGACAGCATCGGCCCGCGTTGGCTGGCGCCTACGTGGACATTATCCGTCGAGGAACAGTTTTATATTTTCGCGCCGCTACTTTTCGTGCTCGTGCCTAGACGCGGTCTTCCCTATTTTCTCGGCGGCGCCCCCATTCTCGCGCTGTTGTTCCGCATCGCCGCGTTCGAAGGCGGCTTGTTCACGCCCATGACCGCGCTCTGCATGCTTCCGGGAAACGCAGACTCCCTGTTCGCCGGCATGTTCGCGGCCGTGCTTTACAAGACCGAGGCGATCGATTGGCGCCGCTGGGAGATAGGATTGCGGATCGCGCCGGTCGGGGCATTGGTCGCGACCGCGATCATTCAGATTTTGGGCCATGGCACGGGCGCCTGGGTGAGTTCCCTCGGTTTTTTCCTCGTTTCGATCGGATGCGCCGCCTTCGTCCTCGCCATTGCCCGGGAAACAGCCGAGGCGCGTCATTTCCAATCGCGGATTCTCTGCTTCTTCGGCAACACGTCGTACAGCGTCTATCTCACCCATCTGACCGTGCTCGGATTGCTGCACGGACTGGTGTTCGGAGCGCGGCCGGACATTGAAACGGCCGGCCAGATCGCCCTGACGTTCGCAGCGCTGCCGGTGGCTTTCTTTGTCGGTTGGGTGTTCACCAAAATCGTCGAGGAACCAATCACGGCCTACGGACGGACATGGCGTTGGAGCGGTGCGCGCCGAGGCGCCGCCATTGCCGCCGTTGCGACGCCCAGAGCCTCCTAGGCTACGCTCCGTCGCCTCCCGCCCAGAAATCCTCCTGCAGCTTCGCGGCCTCGGTGCATCGGCCCCACGAGTTCGGTCGGTCGCATCAGGACCTCGCGACGATTTTGCGCTGCCGGGGCGATTCCAATCGTCTCGGCTACGGGGTCATGCTCTGCTATCTCAACTATCCCGGCCGCGCCTTGCAGTTGCACGTCTCAGCGCCCGGTGCTTACTACTGAGTCGACCTGCAGGAAACATTGTCCCAAAGGGGCAGAATCATGTAAACCGGTCGCTTGTAAGCTGCTCGGGCGCCTCGAACCCTGAATGTAACGAAGTTTCTACTCTATTCCGGCCGCGATGGCAGGAGCCCGCGTGCGCGACGCGCCGGCGGCGCTGCGCGCGCCGGCGATCTATTCCGCGATGATGGCGTCGCCGGAAGCCTCGAGGAACTGAACGCGGAAGTTGATCGGACGGGCGCCCCAATCAACTCCCACCCCTGCGTCCAAAGCCGCGCCGCCCACGCTCGGCGGCCCTTTCATGATAACACGACACGGTAGCCGGCGACTATGTACGAGGCGCGTCTGTCATTTCTCAGCGCGTTAGCAGCCTATGCGCATCGATAGAGCCCGGCGACATTACCGGCCAGCCTGCTCGGCGCTCGATCACCAGCAGCGGCGTTCCGGCCACGTCCAATTGCATGCATCCCAGATATACACGACGCCTATGTCGCCGGCGATGCCCAAGGAGTCGGGGGCCGCGTAGGCCTCGGGATAGGCCGGTGGTGGTGGATGATGCTTATAACGCGCGTGATGGACGCGGGCGGGATAATGGGCGTCCGCCCCGGTCGCGGAGAAAGCAAATACCAAGGCGACGATCACATATTTCATTTTCGGACCCTCCAGCTCAAATCATAGCGGCTAGACCCTTGTCACATTTGCACGCTTGCGCCAAGCCCAGACGCGGTGATCGTGGATAATTCATGGCGCGAGCGCGGCGAAATCTTCGGTCGTGGCGTGTTTTTCAACGGGCGCGCTCCGCCATGAGGGTCGCCGAATCGGCGGGGCGGCTTCGCCGCGATGAATGGCGCGATCCGTCGCGCGTCCTCCATCCGCGGCCCATCGCCGGGACGATTCCGTGTACGAAGTCGGCGCCTCCTACCCAGCTCTCAACTCGCCTTGCGCCGCGACACCGGCGCTTGCGCGGGCTTCATCTCCTCCCCCTTCTTGCCGGGGATGGGCAACAGCAACTCGCGCTGGCCCTCCACCCTCGGTTTGGCCTTCTTCGCCTTCGGAGCCTTCGCGGCCGGCGGCTTCTTGGCCGCCTTCAATTCCCCATCGTCCTTCAACTCCTTCGCGAGGCTCCGCTCTGCCAGATGGTCGATGATGGCGAGGGGCGGCGAGAAGCCGCTACGTGGATCAGCGACCTCGCCCTTTTGGCGGTTCTCGACCTCGCGCATGATAGCGTCAGACTGAGCCTCGTCCGTGTTCAGGAAATACCGCACGGGATCGCGAAGGAATTCCAATTGCTGCTCGCGCGTGAGTTCAGGGAGCGTGTAGCCATCAATGTTGAACAAGCTACGGATGCGATTGATGAATGATTTCTTTTCCATCAAACCGGCTCTCCCCATTGCCGCGACATCCGCCGATGAGATTCGCCGGTCCACCGCACCGACGATCCGCCCGTCCAGCTTCACAACCTCGGCGAATTCGCTATCCCCATTCCAATAAGCCTCAGCCGTGCGAATGCTCTCCGCGTCGACCCCGTAGTGATTGGCCAGGGCCGCTGAAAGCGCGGACCATGCGTGGAACGACGAGCGCGGATAGGCGCGGATGGTCGGACTGTCGGAGTCGATGGCGTAGAAGGTGGTAGGGAGGGGCGCGCTCTTGATGGCGATGGAAGAATTTGAGCGACCGAGCATCGCGGAACTCCTGACTCTACGGACACACGAGGCCGCTCGATCGGCATCATCCGGCCTTCCGGAGCGGCGTGGGAACAGAGGCGGGCTGCTTACTCGCCTCTCTTGCCGGGAGTCGGCGGCAACAACTCACGCTGGCCCTCGACCCTCGGTTTGCCTTTTTTCGCCCCCGGCGTTCGCGGAAGGGCACGTCGCGCGGCGCTCCTTTACGCAATAATAACCTTGGCAAGTCTGGCAGGTGATTCGCACGAGTCAATAGGGCCGGGAAAGTATTGATTTAGTCGCAAAGGGTTCGATATATGTTCAGTTTAAGTTCTTTATTTTCCCCAGCGACCCAGCGCCGCGTCGCGCACTTCCGGCGGCCGTTCATATCTCGGGGCGTTCACTCGAGATCAGCGTACGAACGCCACAACAAGTGCGCGCAAACCTACAGAGACAAGCGGTAGTCGACCACAAGTGAAACGGAACCCGTCGCAAGAAAAAGCCCCGCGTCGGGGGGGATCGACGGCGGGGCCAGTGGGGCGCGGGAACGGGGTAGAACCCTGCGCTGGTAGAAGGTTAGACCGGCTTCGACCGCTCCGACGTGGTGCAAGCCACAGTCCGGGCGTCGTCTTCGCGACGGCGACCAAATTCGGGCTTTGGATGGATCTTCCTACAGCCCGCAACCGCAGGGCGCGCCCCCTACGGCGTCTCCTCTTCAGCCAACGCTGAAGCCGCCGCCGAGAATCACCGCTCGGGGCGCCTGCCCCCGGGTCATGCCGACTTTTGGGTTCGGCCGACCGACCGCGAGCCGTGCGATTCTGCAAAGAGGCGCGCAATCGTCAAAGACCGCCGCTGCGCGATGGCGGTATCGCGGTATCGCGGTATAATCGGCGCGAATTTGCGGAGCTCTGCAAGTCGCACAGCCGGGAGTGAATTCATGGCAAAGACGGTAGCCGACCAATTCGCGGAGACGCTGGCCGCCGCGGGCGTCAAGCGAATCTATGGAATCGTCGGCGATAGCCTCAATGGCCTGACCGACTCGATCCGCCGGCAGGGGAAGATCGAGTGGATCCATGTCAGGCATGAGGAGGTGGGCGCTTTTGCGGCGGGCGCGGAGGCGCATCTGACGGGCGAGCTCGCCGTGTGCGCCGGCAGTTGCGGGCCGGGCAACCTGCACCTCATCAATGGCCTCTTCGACTGCCACCGTTCGCGCGTTCCCGTTCTCGGAATCGCGGCGCAAATCCCTTCGCCGGAGATCGGTTCCGGCTACTTTCAGGAGACGCATCCAGAGACGCTGTTCAGGGAGTGCAGCCACTATTGCGAACTCGTTTCCGGCGCCAATCAGATGCCGCGCGTCCTCGAGGTTGCGATCCGCGAGGCGGTCGGCAAGCGCGGCGTATCCGTGATCGTCATTCCCGGCGACGTGGCGCTGCGGCCCGCATCCGACGCCCCCGCGACAAAGGTCGCGGGACTGCTGCCGCCGGCGCCCGTCGTCATCCCCGCGAGGGCGGATCTCGATCGGCTCGCAGCGACGCTCAACGGCGACAGCCGTGTCACCATCCTGTGCGGTTCGGGCTGCCAGGGCGCTCATGCGGAGCTGCTGGCGCTGGGCGAGCGACTCCAGGCGCCGATGGTGCACGCCATGCGCGGCAAGGAGCACGTCGAGTGGGAGAACCCCTACGACGTCGGCATGACCGGGCTGATCGGGTTCTCGTCCGGCTACTACGCGATGCTCGATTGCGATGTCCTGCTGATGCTCGGGACGGACTTTCCGTATCGGCAATTCTATCCGAACCGACCGGGCGTCCGCATCGCGCAGGTCGACATCAGGGCGGAGAACATCGGACGACGCGCCGCGGTCGATCTCGGCGTCGTTGGAGACGTCAAGGCGACGCTCGGCGCCTTGCTGCCGTTACTCGACAGGAAACGCGACGGCGCGCATCTGACGCAGGCGCGCGAGCACTATGGCAAGGCGCGCAAGGGCCTGGACGAGCTGGCCGTCGGGAAGCCGGGGACGACGCTGCACCCGCAGCAAGTCGCCAAGGCGATTAGCGATCAGGCCGCGGCCGACGCGATCTTCACCTGCGATGTCGGTCTGCCGACGGTATGGGCGGCGCGCTATCTCGCGATGAACGGCAAGCGGCGGCTGCTCGGCTCTTTCTGGCACGGCTCGATGGCCAATGCGATGGCGCAGACGATCGGCGCGCAATTGGCCTTTCCCGGCCGGCAGGTGATCTCGCTCTCGGGCGACGGCGGCTTCGCCATGCTGATGGGCGACTTCTTGAGCCTGAAACAGCTCGATCTGCCGGTGAAGGTCGTCGTGTTCAACAACGGCGCGCTCGGCTTCATCGAGCTCGAGCAGAAGTCGACCGGTTTCATCGCGACAGGCACCGAGCTGCAGAATCCCAATTTCGCGGCGATGGCCGAGGCCGTCGGCATCCGCGGGATTCGGCTCGAGGACCCCGCCGACGTGGAAACAGGAATCGCGGCCGCCTTCGCCCATGACGGGCCAGTCCTGATCGATGCGGTCGTGGCCCGCACCGAACTCGCCATGCCTCCTTCGGTGACCGCGGAGATGGCGAAGGGTTTCACGCTTTACATGGTGAAGGCCGTGATGAGCGGGAGAATCGACGAGATCATCGATCTCGCGAAGACTAACCTCTGGCGCTAGCGGAGAGCCCCGATGCACTTCACGGCGGAACTCCTGTCGCGCCTCCAGTTCGCGTTCACCATCTCGTTCCACATCATTTTTCCATCCTTCTCGATCGGGGTCGCGGCATGGCTGACGGTCGTGGAGGCTCTGCATCTCGTCACCGGGCGTCCGGCCTATCGTCAGGTCTTCGAGTTCTGGCTCAAGATCTTCGGCGTGGTGTTCGGTCTCGGCGTCGTTACTGGAATCGTAATGGCGTTCGAGTTCGGCACGAACTGGAGCGAGTTGTCGCGGATGTCGGGCCCGATCCAGGGCGTGCTCCTCTCCTACGAGACTTTCACGGCCTTTGCTCTAGAGGCGAGCTTCTTTGGAATTCTTCTGTTTGGCCGTTCCCGCGTCCCGCCATGGTTCTATTTGTTCTCGACGGCAATGGTGTCGCTCGGCACCTCGTTTTCGGCCTTCTGGATCATGATCAACAACAGTTGGATGCAGGCGCCGGTGGGCTACGTCGTCGAGAACGGGATCTATGTCCCCACCGACTGGGCCGCAATCATCTTCAGCCCGGTTGTCTGGGTGCGCTTTCCGCATATGCTGCTTGCATCCTATTTGACCGGCGCCTTCTGTGTCGCGGCGACGGGCGCCTGGTATCTGTTGCGTAGGGAATTCACGACCGAGGGGAAGATCATGCTCCGCATGGGCCTCTATCTCGCGGCGATCCTCGTGCCGGTCCAGCTGTTTTTCGGTCATTTGACCGGCGACTACGTCCACGATCGCCAGCCGATCAAATTCGCCGCGATCGAAGGCCGCTGGCATGACGAGCAACCCGCCAGCGAGGTGCTGATCGGCCTGCCCGATTCCGCGTCGCAGACCAATCGCTACGCGATCAGCATTCCCATTCTCGGCAGCCTGATCGGAAGCCTGAGTTTCGACTCCAAGGAGGTCGGATTGACCGACTTTCCGCTGCGGGATCGGCCGCCGGTGCTCATTCCCTTCCTTTCGTTCCGGATCATGGTCGGCTGCGGCCTCGTCATGCTATTGCTCGCCTGGGTCGGAAGCTATTTGAACTTCAAGCAGCGCCTGGAGCGAAGCAGACTGCTGCTCCGGCTGATCTTCCTCAGCTTTCCTTTGCCGTTCATCGCGATCCTGACGGGTTGGTTCACGGCGGAGGTAGGTCGGCAGCCATGGACGGTCTACGGCGTCCTGCGGACCGCCGACGCGATGACGCCCTTCCTCACCACTCGCGCAGCGTCGATCTCGCTCCTCGTCTTCTGCTCGCTCTACAGCTTCCTCTTCGGCTTCGGGATCTTTTACGTCCACCGGCTGTTGCGCGCCGGTCCCGCGGGTCCACTGGTTCTGCCGCCTGCCGCCGCGACCCCGAACCGCCCGATGTCGGTCGTCGAACACCCTCTCGCCTCGTCCCCGCATCGCTTCGCCGCAGGAGAGTAGCCATGGTGCTATATTGGGTGTTCGTGTTGGCCGTCGCAACGCTGCTTTACGTGCTGCTCGACGGGTTCGATCTCGGCGTCGGTATGCTATTCGGCCTGACTCGCGACGAGCCGCGACGGCGGGATATGTTGAGCGCCGTGGCTCCGGTCTGGGATGGCAACGAGACTTGGCTGGTCGTCGTCGGCGTCGTGCTCTGGGGCGCCTTTCCCATCATTTATGCGACGCTGCTCTCAGCGTTCTATCTCCCGCTCCTTGTCATGCTCGCAGGTCTGATTCTGCGAGGCGTCGCATTCGAATTCCGTTACAAGACCGAGCGCCTGCGCTGGATCTGGGATGCCGGATTTGTCGGCGGATCGCTCCTCGCCACCTTTATCCAGGGCATGACGGTCGGAGCACTCGTCGAGGGCCTTCCCTTCGCCAATGGCCGGTACGTCGGCGGCATGTTCGGCTGGTTCAGCGCGTTTGCGGTGCTGTGCGGCATCGGCCTCTGCCTCGGCTATTCGCTTCTCGGCGCCTGCTGGCTCGTCAGGAAATGCGAGGCGGACGTCCGCGACACCGCTTATCGCCAGATACCCTATCTGTCGCTGGGGTTGCTCGTCTTCCTGCTCGTCGTGTTCGCCTATGCGCTCGGCGAAGATCTCCCAGTAATGGGTCGGTGTCTCGAACGGCCCTATTTGTTGGTCTTCCCCGCGATCGGCGTCGTGGCCGCGATTGTGCTCGCGGCGAGCGTCCGGAGTCGCCGTGACGAACCGCCATTCTATATGGTGGCAACTATTTTCGTCGCGGCATTCGCCACGCTCGCGATCTCGTTCTGGCCTTATATGATCCCGTTCGCCATCACGATCGACCAGGCGGCGGCGCCTCATTCCAGTCTCGCCTTCATGTTCTGGGGCGAGGGGCTCTTCGTGTTCCCGCTCATGCTCGTCTACACCGCGATCAGCCTGAGCGTCTTCAGGGGCAAGGTCACATCGGCGGCGGCGCATTATTGACGTGCATTCCCCCGGTCACTCGACATCTCGCGCAGGCGGTCGTGCGAACCGGG
>JBAQGU010000725.1:0-8600 GCA_049287975.1 Roseiarcus sp. | reverse complement strand
GGGCGTACCCGAGCGTCAGCCGGTCCCGGCCGTGAAGCTCCAGGCCGACGGCGCCGATCGCCTCTCGCTTGCCGCGGATCGGCGTCAGCACGAGCGTCAGGTCGCGCCCCGAGCTGTTGCCCTCGCGCGCCGCGTAGATGAAGCGCTCGGCGGCGCCCGGCGGATAGGGATGGGGAATTCGGGCGGTATAGCGCGCGACTTCCCACCGGCTGCCGTAGCGTTGGATTGCGGCAGCGTCGCAGGCGCGGGGCCAACGCAGCCACAACCGCGCCGTCTCCAGGCGAAAGATATCGTCTCGGGCGATATCGGGAAACATGTCCACTCCGGGTCCAGGGGGCGCGAAGGCCCCAAAACGACGAAGGAGATACGGCGCTCCGTATCCCCTTCGTAAGCGTTCAGGCTTACCGGACGTCGAAAGGAGTTTCGCCTTTCATTTTCTCGGGCTTGGGCTCGAGACCGTCCGCGGGGGCTTGGCGCCGCGGCGGGGTCTCGTCCAGCCCCGCCGATTATTGGGCCGCGCTTTGCACGACCACCGATACATATTGGCGCGTCGATTTTTGTTCGAAAACGACGACGCCCGCTGCGGTGGCGAACAAAGTGTGGTCCGTGCCGATGCCGACATTGCGGCCGGGATGGAATTTCGTGCCGCGCTGGCGGACCAGAATGTTGCCGCCGAGCACTTTCTCGCCGCCGAACTTCTTCACGCCGAGTCGGCGACCGTCGGAATCGCGGCCGTTGCGCGACGAACCGCCTGCCTTCTTATGAGCCATTGCACCCGCTCCAAACTTCAGGCGTCGCGCCGGAGCGCATCCTATGACGCCTATGGTAATTCAATTCGCCCGACGAGGGAACCTCATTCGACGTGCTCGGGGGCCGAGGACGGCTCGGCCGCCTCCGCCGGAACCGAAGACGCCTCGACCGCCGCCGGCGCATTCTCCGATGCGTCGGCCGTCTCGATCGCGACCGGCTCGGTCTTCGCGGCAGCCGATGGCTCGGCGCCGTCGGTCAGGATTTCCACGATCTTGACGATCGTCAGATCCTGCTTGTGGCCGCGCTTGCGGCGCGAATTCTTGCGCCGCCGCTTCTTGAAGGCGATCACCTTGGCGCCGCGCGTCTGCTCGACGATTTCGCCGACGACGCTCGCGCCCGCGACGAACGGCGCGCCGATTTGGCTCGTCTCGCCGTCGAACAGCGCGAGCACTTCGGCGAACGTCACCCTCGCGCCCGCGTCGCCCTCGAGCGACATGACGGTGATCCTGTTGTCGGCGGCGACCTTGTATTGCTTGCCGCCGGTCTTGATGACTGCGAACATCGTTTTCTCCGTGTTCAAATCGGCTCTACGCGGGTTGTCCGCGCGGCCGGCTTTTTTGCAGTTGAAGGACCTGCTGGTTTTCGCTCCGCCCCGCCGCGGGAGGCGGCAAAACAAAACGCGGCCGAAAGCCGCGCTGTGAGCGAGTTCGGCGTATAGGGAAAAGGGGCGGCGAAGTCAATCGGGACATAGGCCGCGTGACGCCGCCCCTTCCCCTAGCCCGTCGAAACACGGGCGTTCTTCGAACGCCCCACGGGGTCGGATGAGACAATGACACCCCCCCGCGAAACGCTCTTGTGTTTCGCTCGGCCCGCAAGATGGGAAAGGAGCGCGCGCAGCTTGTCGACAATTTCCATCTCGTGCGGCGCTTGACCTTCCCGCAGGTTCGCAACAATATCGATCTCATCCGTGCCACGAAACCGAGTTGCAATTGATGCCGGCTTTCCGAACGCCGAAGATAGTCTTACCGATCCTGCTGTTTGCCGTCATGGCGCTCTGCTCGACTTCCCAGGCGCAGCCCGAAGCGGATACTGCTTACGGCCGGCTTGATTTCTCGAAATTGAACAAGGCGCAAGAAGAGAGTCTATGGAAGCGAATAAAATTACTGGCGTTTGAGGAAGCGCTGGTTACGCATTGTGGGCAACCCGACGACTTCGAACAACGCGCCAGGCGCGCGATTCAGGCCTGCGTGACGGCGGAAGCGTTGAGCAAGGCTGATTCATTTTACAAAATATACTTTCGCAAGAATGCGGAACACATCAATTCCTTTGGCGCGAAGTGGGTTTGCAAGGGCCCTTTCACCATCAACGGACACCGATGGGATGACGAGGGCGGGGTCGTCGCGGACTCGAAGCATGATCTGGATTACGTGGTCGACCAGATCGCGGACATGTGCAAGCAATGCAAATCTTCGATCTGGGCGATTTTCTGCAATTGAATCGATGTAGGGCGACGTCACGGTTCACCAACCCTGGACGGCGAGCGTCAAAAGAAACCCTGACAATCGAGACGGCTCGTCCCGGCAAAATCACCGTCGGCTAAGACGCTGTCGCCCGGGTCCCGACGAGCCGGACGGCCTCACGCAAATCACCGGCGAAGCCGGAAAAGGCTTCGCGCCTCTCGGCATCGCCGCGCATTCGCAAGATCGCGGAAGGGTGGATGGTCGCAAGCCCGGCGCGACCGTCCGACCAGCGCAGCAGCCGGCCGCGCTCGCGCGCCAGAACGAGCGTTCGGCCCATCAGCGCGAACGCGGCGGTCGCGCCGAGAGCCACCACGAACTTCGGCTTCAACGCGTCGAGCTCGAGATCGAGCCACCATCGACAGGCCTGAATCTCGCGGCTGTCCGGCCGCTTGTGAAGACGTCGTTTCCCGCGCGGCTCGTTCTTGAAGTGCTTGACCGCGTTGGTGACATAGACCGATCCGCGGTCCAGCCCGATTTCGGCCAGCGCGCGGTCGAGCATTTGGCCTGCGGGTCCGACAAATGGCCGGCCGGCGATATCCTCCTTGTCGCCGGGCTGCTCACCGACCATCATCATCGCCGCGGTCGTGGGACCCTCTCCAAATACCGTCTGCGTCGCGTTGAGATAAAGGGGGCAGCGGGTGCAATGGGCCGCCTCTTCGCCGATGTTGGAAAGACGATTTGCCATCACAACGCCGTTTGACTTCGTGAGTAGCGCCCGCGGTTCGTGCGAGCTCGCGGCGAGTCGAATGTCGCGCTGCTCTATAAGCGGCGAGAACGATGGCGCGTTCCGAGATCAATCGTGGCCTTGCGATAACGGCTTGTGGTGAGGCCTCTGTCGCGGCGCGACGGCAAATCGGCCGGCAGCGCGGCGGCGGATGACCATGCCGTTCAACCGAATGCTTGGTCCGCCGGCCGGCTAGTACGACATCAAGATCGGCAAGCTCATGCGATCGAGCAGATCGCGAGTGACGCCGCCGAGGAGCTTTTCCCAGAGTCTCGGATGGCCGAACGCGCCTGCGACCAGCAAGTCGGCGCCGAGTTCGCGCGCTCTGGCCTGGATCGCGTCGCCGATCGACCATTTGGGAACGCAGTCGAACTGAACCAGTTCGGTCGAGGCGCCATGGTGCTCCAGGTATTCGAGCATCCTCTCCCCGGGCGGAGCGCCATGCCGACCGATGAAGTCCGCCGAATTGACCGTGATCACCGTCGTCCGCTCCGCGCGCTCGATCAGCGGCAAAGCGTCGTTGACGGCTCGGGCCGCGGCGCGGCTCGAGTTCCACGCCACCGCAATCCGACGGCCGAGCGTCTCGAGCGGTGTCACCGGCGGGATGAACAACACCGGGCGTCCCGTGACGAACAGCAGCTTCTCGGAAAAAGAGTAATGGTCGGGATCATCGCTCGCCGTCGCGTCGTGGCCGACAATGCATAGATCTGCATAACGCGCGTGCTGCGGCACCAAGACCGACGCGGATCCGACGAGGCAGCGCCATTCGGTTGTCACGCCGCACTGGCGTTCGACTTCGTCCAGCGCCGATCGCACCATCTGTGCCGCACGGTCGATCGAAGCCTCGATGCGCCGGTCCAGCCGCTCCATCTGCTTGGCCGAGACGAGGCCCATCTCGGCCACGCTCCGCTCATGCCGGTGCTCTTGGCTCCATTCCCTCGCATAAAGCGCGATCAGTCGGCTGCCGTGCCGAGACGCCAAGTCCCCCGCCAAGCGCAAACGGACGAGCGCGTCCGCGGTCGCATCGACGTGAACGAGAAGGTTTTTCAGTGACACGGCATCCTCCGGCGAACCCCCCGTTCAAATCGTGCATTTCGAAAATGCAGAGAGCGGACGCTGTCGAATGTGGCGCCGCCTTCCAAATTGTGAAGCGCATCTGCGGCGGAACGTTGTCCGTCGGGCAGAGCACGCCTTGATCAGCACGGCCGCGCCACCCTTCGCCCCGTCGACCACGGCGCTCTTCCGCTCCCGGGTCGGACCTCGGCCGGTCTCGGACGCGACGGCGTCGACGGTTGCACCCGCCCTGTGCGCGCTCTATCTGAGCCTGCGGCCGCGCGAACGTCGGCTAGAACTCGACGGGATTTCCTATGGCGCCGCCACTCGAACTCGGCCTCGACACTTTCGGCGACGTCACAGCGGGCGCCGATGGCAAATTACTTCCGCATGCGCGGGTGCTGCGCGACGTCGTCGAGGAGGCCGTGCTCGCGGACGAACTGGGGATAGATTTCATCGGCGTCGGCGAGCATCACCGCGCCGATTTTGCGATCTCCGCCCCTGAGGTGCTGCTGGCGGCGATCGCGGGCCGCACGCGGCGCATTCGTCTGGGCTCCGCAGTGACGGTGCTCAGCTCGGACGATCCCATTCGCGTTTTCCAACGTTTCGCGACACTCGACGCGGTGTCGAATGGCCGCGCCGAGGTCATCCTGGGGCGCGGCTCTTTCACCGAATCGTTTCCGCTATTCGGGTTCGAGCTTTCGCGCTACGAGGAATTGTTCGAAGACAAGCTCGATCTGTTCGCCGCCCTGCTGCGACAGGAGCCTGTGACCTGGAACGGGCGGACGCGACCGCCGCTCACCAATCAGCGTGTCTGGCCTCCGATCGAGATCGGAACGCTCAAGACCTGGATCGGCGTTGGCGGCAGCCCGGAATCCGTCATCCGCGCCGTGCGCTACGATCTGCCGCTGATGCTCGCCATAATCGGCGGCGATCCCAAGCGGTTCCGGCCCTATGTCGATCTCTACCTTCGAGCCTATGCGCAGCTGGGCAAGCCCGCGCGGGAGATCGGCGTACACTCCCCCGGCTACGTCGCTGACAGCGACCAACAAGCGCGAGAAGAGTTGTACCCCGATTACAAGCGCATGCGCGATCGGATCGGCGGGGAGCGCGGCTGGCCTCCGATGGCGCCCGAGGAGTTCACTAGGGAGATCGAGTACGGCTCGCTCTATGTCGGCGCGCCGGAAACGGTCGCGCGCAAGATCGCGGCGACCGCCAAAGCGCTCGGCATTTCGCGCTTCGACATGAAATACAGCGCCGGGGCGCTTTCGCACGACAAGCTGATGCGCTGCGTTGAGCTCTACGGCCGCAAGGTCGTTCCGCTCGTGCGTGAACTGCTCGCGTGAAGCAGGCAATCAGGGTCTCGACAAGCGTCTCCGGTCGGGCGTCGCAAGGAGGCGAACGTGTTTGACACCAAGGTCGCGATCCTGGTGCTGGATGATCTCCCGCTCTGGCAGAAATTGAACGTGACGGCGTTCCTCGCCACGGGGATAGCCGGGGCCGCGCTGGACGCGATGGGAGAGCCATACGAAGACGTCGCCGGACGCCGTTACGCGCAACTGCTCGGCCAGCCGATCCTGATATTTGCCGCCACGCCAGGAGACCTCCTAGGGGCGCACCGGGTATCTCTGGAGAAGCGCCTCACCTGCGCCGCTTATGTACGTGCGATGTTCTCGACCGGTCACGACGCGGCCAATAGAGAGGCGTTTCGAGCTGAGCCCGCCGATGCTCCGGACCTGGTGGGACTTGCTTTGCGAGGACCCAAAAAAGACGTCGACAAAGCCACCAAGGGCGCCAAACTGCACCCCTGAAGTCGCGGTGTCGAAACGCCTCGCAATCATTCGGCGGAGGGACTGTCCTATGTTGGAACGCTATGATCCGCTTCGGGCGCCGGCCTCGCAAGAATGGCTGGATATGGACGAATTGTCGCGTATCGCTCTGGTCGAGAACTATCATCGTAGGGCGGGCATCCGCCTTCCGAACGTGAGATTGCATGCAACCTTCCACGTCATCGTCGAAAATCAGGTTGCGCTCAGCGACGAGACCCCGGCAAAGACGCTCGAGCGTCTGATGAACGCGGGACTCGACCGCCACGAGGCCATCCACGCCGTTGCCTCGGTGTTGTCCGACCACATCACCGAAATTCTACGCGGCTCCTCGCTGCCGTCCGATCCCAACGCTCCGTATTATGCCGCGCTGGAAAAACTGACGGTCGAGAGTTGGCGGAGAGATTACGGCGTTCCATCGCCGTCCCGCCGCGCCAAAAGTCCTCGCAAGTCGCCCCACCGATGAGCTAGTTGCGCCGCATTGTCCAAAATGCGGTCCTTTCCATTGTCATTCCCGCGAAAGCGGGAATCCAGGGCCGCAGCATGTGCGGCCAAGTCTGGATGCCCGCTTTCGCGGGCATGACACTTGTGTCTCCACGCAGACCCCTCATTTTGAACGACTCAGAGAGCTAGTTGCGCATTTCATCGCCTTGGGCAGGGCCTTCCAGATACCCGGCCATATCGGACTTGCATCCGTAGGCTCTCTTCCAGTGGGGATTTCTCGGATAGGCTTCGGTATGCGAGACGCTCCGGCAATGCGAAAAACTGACGTGTGGAGTGACCTGCTCCCAAGCCCGCCCATTCGTCGACGCGCAAAGGGCGAGGAAGATGGCGACCCATCTCAACGAATTCCGAGTCACTGCAACGCCCTCCTGCATCTTCCCTGGCTATCACGACCGGGACGGCCTGCCAAACGACCCGCCTCGGGCTCGGCCGACGGCGGAATAATTGCTTCATCCCACGGTTTTTGTCGAGTACGCTTCATTTCCGGCGGTCAGGTCCCACCTTTGACGCACATTCTGGCGATGTCCGCCGCGTTCGAGAGCGTCTCGACATTCCAGCACAAGTCCATGGCGCGTCGGATCGCCGGAGCTGGCAGTATTCCATCGGCGAGATCGGCAAATTTCACCTCGAGGGCTTTGTCGCTCATCGGCGCCTCGAGGCTCCCGATCGCATGTTCGACGTAGCGGTGCAGCTTACGGCCGTCCTGGAGAACGATGGTCATGTCGACCTCAGCCGTGTCGATCCCTGGCGTGACGATCGGAATGACTTTGCTTCGCAACGCGACGACGGTTGGATCGCTCACGGCGCGGTCGCTGAACTGTTTCTCGCCGCCGGCGCCTTCCACGAGAGCGACCGCGACGGCGTGATAGACGCTGAATTTTCCTTCGAGTCCGTCGCGCGGGGTTTTCTTGCCGGTGAGTTCGAGCACCAGCGGATGGACCTTCAGCTCGACGCGCTCGATCTGGTCGGCCGTGAGCTTGTTCTCGTCCCGGAGCCGGATCGCAGCATCGATCGCGGGATGCAACACGATTCCGCACGCAAATGGCTTATAGGTATTGAGCGCGGCCTCGTATCTTTGGCCTAGGCCATCGGTGATTTCCTTATAATCCTGTTTCGTGCTGATCGTGTTGGCCCAGCCGCGCTTGGCTTCGATCATTCCGTCCGAACTGGTGAAATTCTTCGACGCGAGCAGTGCGGCGAAGATGCCGTTGCTGGCGGCCCGCCCCGGATTGAAGCTCTTGTTCATCGAGCCGAACGATTCCCGCAAGCCGACCGGCTGCGAAGCGGCAAGCCCCAGCGCCCAGACCATCTGCTGCGCATTCAGGTCGAGAAGCTTTCCCGCGGCGGCCGCCGCCCCGAATACGCCGCAAGTGCCGGTGATGTGCCAGCCCGCGTCATAGTGGTTTGGATAGACAGAGTTGCCGATTCTGCACTCGGTCTCGACGCCCAAAACGAGAGCATTGAGAAAATCCTTGCCCGAGACCGGCTGCATCTCGCAGATCGCCAGAATGGCCGAGGCGACGGGTCCCGCCGGATGAATGATCGTTTTCAGGTGGGTATCGTCATAGTCGAAAATATGACTGGAGACGCCGTTGATGAAAGCGGCGTTCATGATGTCGAAGCGTTCGCGGCGTCCGAGAAGCGATGCCTGAGGCGGCCCCGAGAACGGGCCCAGCGCCGACGCGGCAATATCCACCGTTTGATGATGCGAGCCTCCGATGGCGACGCCCACCCAGTTCAACAACGTTCTCACTCCTTCTTTGCGAACGTTCTGCGGCAGCTCGTCATATCCGGCCGTGACCAGATAACGAGCGAGGGTTTTCGTGACGTCCTTTGGCGTCTCCGCGGGAGCATCGGCAGCCTTTTGTGCATCAGCCGCCGCCGTTTCAGCCGATCCGGCCTCCGAGACGGCGCCGGAAATTTGCAGCATCGCGGCGCACAAGACCGTTCTGCGATCCATGAGAGGCATAGGCATTCCTCCAATATCAGGGGAAACCCCGAAAATCCGCCGGTGAAACGAAGGCGCTCCCCGTCCGAAAATCCGACTTCGCCGAACCGTTTCGCAAGCGGAACGCCGTGTCCTCTTTTCGCGGGGCGTTCCCCTCACCCCTTCTTCGCTACCTCCGAAAGCACGACGAACGGCGACGCCGGCGGCGCCTCCTCGGGCGGCGGCGTGAACTCCGCCCCCGGCTTGCGGGGGTAGGGATCGAGGGCGAGCGCCAA
>JBAQGU010000724.1:0-1939 GCA_049287975.1 Roseiarcus sp. | reverse complement strand
GCTCCGTCATGTGCGCGTCGCCATTGTTTCGGCAACGGGAAGGCGTTTTCATCGCTTGACACACGGTTGAGAATATCGTCAATATACGATTCATACACTAGCTCACGAAGTCGGCCAGAGGACGCCGGACCGGTCGTGAGGAGCAGGAGGGAACGCGATGATTGGTCCGCGCTTCGACGCCGCCGCCCATGCTCGCAGGATGCGCGCAGAGGGCTTCTGGGTCGACAAGACCTACGACGAGTTCCTCCAGAAGGCGATCGCCGCGACGCCCGACAAGCTCGCCATTCTCGCCGATCGCGCGGACCGCGCCGAGCAACGGCGCTTCACTTACGCGGAATTTGGGGATCTCGTCTCGCGCGCCGCAGCGGCGCTCAGGAGCATGGGCATCGGGCGCGGCGATGTCGTCTCTGTGCAGATGCCGAACTGGTGGGAATTCGCGGTCGTCGCGCTCGCCGCGGCTCGCATCGGGGCAGTCGTCAATCCGCTGATGCCGATCTTTCGCGAGCGCGAATTGACCTACATGCTGGATTTCGCCGAGACCAAGCTGCTGGTCGTGCCGAAGGTCTTCCGTGGCTTCGATCACGAAGCGATGGCCGCCTCGCTTCGTCCCTCGCTGCCGAAGCTGCAACATGTGATCGTGGTCGACGGCGAAGGGCCCAACAGCTTCAACGCCACCTTGCTCTCTGGGGCCGAACGCCTGCCGCCGCCGCCGATCGGCGAAATCGGCGCGCTGCCTACCGACGAAATGGCGGTGCTGATGTTCACCTCGGGCACGACCGGCTCGCCCAAGGGCGTCATGCACTGCCTGAACACGCTGATGGGCTGCAACATCGGGCTCGCCGGGCGCTTCGAT
Source organism: Roseiarcus sp. (assembly GCA_049287975.1). Classification (GTDB taxonomy): domain Bacteria; phylum Pseudomonadota; class Alphaproteobacteria; order Rhizobiales; family Beijerinckiaceae; genus Roseiarcus. The sequence goes on along the minus strand of JBAQGU010000724.1, from coordinate 1,086 downwards.
CTCGACGCGAGCGACGTGATGCTAGTCTGCTCGCCACTGGGCCATATGACCGGCTACGCCGCGGGTATGCTGCTGGGCCTGAAGATCGGCGCCACCGTGATATTTCAGGACGTCTGGGAGCCGAAGCGCGGCGTCGGCATCATGGCGGCCGAGGGCGTCACCTATTCCGCGGGCGCGGCGCCGTTCCTCTCCGACATGTGCGAGGCGGTCGCCGCAGGCGCGCCGAAACCCGCGAAGCTGCGCAAGTTCCTCTGCGCGGGCGCGCCGATTCCGCCGGCGCTGATCGAGCGCGTCTACCGCGAACTCGATCTTCAGGTCTGCTCGCTCTGGGGTATGACCGAGTCGCTGTCGAGTACCTTGACCGAGCCCGAGCGCGCGTTGGAGAAATCTTCCACTACCGACGGGCGGCCGATCGATGGCGTCGCCGTCAAGGTGATCAAGCCCGACGCCAGCCCAGCTCCTACCGGCGAAACCGGCTTGTTGATGGTGCGCGGCGCGCAGATGGCGCTGGGCTATTACAAACGTCCCGACATCGAGCCGTTCGATGCTGACGGTTGGTTCGATACCGGCGACCTCGCTTATATGGATGCCGAAGGTTATATCCGCATCAACGGACGCATCAAGGACGTCGTCATTCGCGGCGGCGAGAACATCCCGATCGTCGAGATCGAAAACCTGTTGTTCAGGCATCCCGCCGTGATGTCTGCGGCGCTGGTCGGCTATCCCGATTCGCGTCTGGGCGAGCGCGCGTGCGCCTTCGTCGCGCTTCGCCCAGGACATCACCTCGACCTGAAGGCTGTGCAGGCCTATATGGCGGAGAACAAGGTCGCCAAACAATATTGGCCTGAGCGCATCGAGATCGTCGCCGACCTGCCGAAGACCCCGGCGGGCAAGGTGCAGAAATTCCAACTGCGCGAGCTGGCGAAGTCGTTCGGCGACGTCCTCACGCGAGCGACCGCGTGACCGGCCGACTGCAAGATCGGGTCTGCGTCGTCACAGGCGCCGCACGAGGCATCGGCCTCGCGATAGCAGAGCGCTTCGGCCGCGAAGGGGCGCGCGTCGCCTGCGTCGACGTCAGCGCGAGGC
>JBAQGU010000723.1:0-4250 GCA_049287975.1 Roseiarcus sp. | reverse complement strand
CAAAGGCGACCGGCTTCATTGCGATCATCAGGCGTGTCGCGGCGTAGTAGGGGCGGGAGGGCCAGAAAAATCTTTCTTGGGTCGGCCGGCTGTGCGGCAACGCCGGGGCGTTGGCCGGCGCGACGGGGCGATTGGCATCCGCGGTCGGTTCCGAGAAGGGGGCAATGACGGGCGAAGTTGCAAGCGTCAGGGCGAGCGAAGTGCCGGCGACCGGTAGCGGCGGCGCCTTCGCCGGCTCTGCCGGGAACGTCGTGGTCGCGCCCGCAGCGGAGATCGCGGCAAAGCGTGAGAGCCGCGCCGGGGTTGTACCCCCGTCGACTCGCTCCAGGACCATGGCCACTGCCGCCGGCAAGAGCGCACCGAGTCCCAGCGCCGCCCAGCCGGCCAGTTCCCAAGAACCCGCGCGATGGGGTGGTCGCCGATCATCTCTCAAAAGTCCCCGAAATTCGAGCAAAAGGCGCTGCCTCGAAATTCTTGACTTCTGCACGCTGTCACAAACGTAACCGGGGCCGGGGGAAGCTTCGGCCCTCATTTTTGTGACCCCTGGACGCGCCTGGGCCGCAGGAGACGGCGTCCTCGAGAGCGGCTCCGCCGTCGTCGGACGGCTCAACAGCAGCGCACATGAGAGCGGTTCCTCCCTCGTCTGACGCCATAACAGCGGCGCATTGGTTCGACGGCATTGGGAAGGTTCAAAGCGCAGCGGCGCATCCGGAGCGTCTTCGGCTGTGAGGGCCGGCTCGAAGGGAGCCGCTACAGGCAACTTAAAGTCGTGGAGTCCCGGCTCTAAAATCGTTGCACGAAAGTGCATGTCCGAAGATTCGACCACGCAATGCTGTCTCATCCCCGCCTCCCGCAATCACCCACAGTCAGTGTGGGCTGAAATTGGGAAAGAGTCGAATCTGATGTCTACAAAATATCCAACTTACGTCTGGCGTGTAATATTTTCAGGCTGCACGCTTCTGTTGTGGCGGTTCGTCGCCCCAAACGAACCGGTCGCCGAGTCGCCCCGGCGGCCGGTCTGCATTGGGTTGCTTTTTTTACGGCGACGAAGCAAACCCGAACCGGATGATGTCGGCCTTTATGGCGCCGAGGGCGGTGATAATGCGGTTCTCGGCAAAGTGACCGTCCGTGGCGTCCGCGGTGACGAGGCGGTCGAGGATCTCCCATTTTACCCATACTCCCCACGTCAAGGGAGACGGTTCCACCAACAGCGCCATTTCGGCCGCATCATGCTTGTCAGAAAGCGTGTTTGTGACCTTGTCGTCTTCTGGCGCATCGGGATCATAGAAGGCCGCCCGCGCGGCGAGCCAATCCCAATAGAGGCGCTGGAACCTATTCAGTTTGGGGAGCCACGCCGTCCGTGTGGCGCTCTCGGTTTCCCGGGCTTGTGTGGCCTCAGTCATGGCCGAACTCCTCCACTGGCGCACCGCGGGCGATATTGAGCTTGTCGCGAGCGGCCGTGAGCTTGTCGCTGGCGATGTTGAGAACATTTTGTAGGGCGTCGCACTCCTCTCTGACCAAGGCGCCCGAGGCCATGTGCGCGGCTTCGATCAGGTGGCGAACCACGTTGATCTCGTCGACAATGTGGAGAAGTTCGCGTTCGGGGTCGGGATCGGCGGCGGGGCTGGCGATCGGGGCGTGGCCGGCCTTAAACCAGTCGAAGGCGACTTTGAATTGCTCTTCGGCCGCGCAGATGACCGCGTGCAAGCCTGGGGTCTCGTCCGCGGCGGCGAGGTTCGACGCCGCGATTATGAGAGAGCGCGTCTGTTCGAACGCCTCGGCGATGTTGGGTGGTTGGCCGGAGGCGGGCATAGCTCCGCCGTCCGCGGAAGCGGTGGGTTTCGACATTGTAATCTCCGTGATGAATTTCGGGCGACAGCGCGCCCAGGTTTCGGGCTATGGCGGCAGGATCATCGCCCCGCCGCCGGCATTGCTCAGGCCGCGAGCGCGAGCCGGTTGGCGGCCTTGATGCGGATCGTCGTCGTGTTCGAAACGGTTTCGAACTTGCTGACCTTGGCGCCGAGGAAGGCGCGAACCGCTTTCGTGTCGAGGCGCCAGGAGACAGCATCCGTCGCCGTCACCGTGAAATCGTCGCCCGCGACTTCGGCGAGCCCGCGCGACTTGAATTCGTCCTTGAGCGTCGCGAGTTCGGCCTCGGCGCCCTTCACGATGGCGTCGGCGCGCCCGATCGCGTCGGCTAGGGCTTCGTCGCTGAGATTGTGAAAGCGAGAAACGGTGGTATTTTTGAGGGTAGCCATGATCGAACTCCATCGGTTCGGTTGCGGTTAGGGCCGGTGCGAGAGGTGGTGCTCTTGACCGGCCCGACGGTTTCTAGCATTATCAACCTCGAAATAGGTTGTCAATGGCAGAAACCGAAAAAAACAAGGGTGGCAGACCGCGCGTTGATGCGACGCCGGTTACCGTACGTTTGCCTCCATCGAACCTTTCCGACTTAGACGCATGGATTGCCGCGCAACCGGAACCGCGACCATCGCGCCCAGAGGCCATCCGCAGGCTGCTCGCCGAGGCGCTTGGGCATCCCACGGCGGAGCCGGCGATGTCCGACGAGACCATCGCCGCGAAGACGCCAAGCGCGTACAGGGCAATCCGAGTCGCCAGCGGCGGCGCTGTAGACGAGTGGCAAGGACGCGCGCCAGACGACGAGTCCGCGGCGCACCGATTGGGCCAACACCTCAAGACCAAGCTCGATCAGAAAGTGGCCGGCTACGGTCCCGATGATTTGGTCACGCTGACGCGCCCTGATGGAGAGATCGTGACGGTTGCGCGCGTCCGCGAAATGATTGAGCGGCTAAAAGGATGGAAGACCTCGCCTAGCGCCGATCACGACATAGCCGCCGACGAATAAGCCTGAAAGGATAGGTGCGCCGCCCGCGTGATCTTCGTCGAGGAGAATGGCGAGGGCCGGGAGTGCGGCTGCGGAAAATTAGGGCTTAACGAGCGGATGATGTCACACGAAAGGATTAGCTTCATGCCTGAGGTATATTGGTACACCTTGAAAAGGGCGACGTCAAAACCTCGTGAGCAAAATGAGTGGAGTATGCCAGGGGAATTGAGTGAGGGTGAGGCATTGAAGTATTTTGAACGGGAGACCGGTTTTCCATTAAGGCAGATCAAGAATGAACATGAGGATGGCGAGTTTCTATTAGAGCGGCGTGAGAGATTGCTATACGGCACGATCGTTCAGCCCGGTGCGGTACTTCAAACGTGGTGGGTCGCGCGTGGCTCCGCCACGAAATGACCGGTGATCAATGCCGCAAGGCTCGCGAGCGGCTGGGTTGGACGCGCTTCGAGCTCGCGGCTGCGACGAACGTTCCCGTGTGGTTCATTGCGGCCTTCGAGGATGGTAAAGACGACGCCTGACTTCCCCGCCGGCTATGAAGTCGATTTGCGTGCCGCCCTCGAATCGCGGCCGGCCATGCGTGAGGTTGGGGAAGGCTAGATAGTGACCGAGATTCGGTGGCCCGCTTGCGCGGCGATGGTAGTGGCTGCGACGCTTTCAACCTCAGCAACAGCCGAGCAAATCTCGGCGTCGGACGCCATAGAAAAAATAGAATCTCGCGACGAGGCGACCGTATCGTTTGTTTTCGGTATCTACACGGGGATATATCGAGCGAACGAAAGGTTAAGTTCAAGCCACAAGCCATCTCTTTACTGTCCACCTACAATTTTTGTTGCAGACGGACCCAATGTAATTGATATTTTAGAGAATTTCGTAAATCGGTTCCCTGCGTTCAAACAGCAACCGGTCGGCGTAGTGATGCTAGGCGCGCTGGTCAGTGTCTTTCCCTGCCCCGGCTAAATTGGATTCTCACGCGCCCATCCGCGTCGAGGAGCCGACTCGGCGGGGTCAAAATGTCATTGCCAGGGAACTTGGCGACTGAGCCGCGCGTCGATTGGTCAGCCGGCCTTCCGCCGCGGCTTCGCTGCCGGTTTCGCTGCGGCCTCAGTCTTTCCGCCCGCGATCGGCAGCAGCATTTCCCGCTGGCCCTCGACTTTAGCCTTCGACTTCTTCGGCCTCGCCGCCTTGGCCGGCTTGCCGTCATCGTTCGCTGTTTCGGCTACGACGGCCGCAAGGCTCTTGCGGAACGCTTCCATCAGGTCGGGTACGGCGCGAGGCGGCGGGAACGTCTTCACCGTCGCCGGCAGCCCGGCCTGCTTCTGCTGCAGCATCTCGACGACGGCTTGCTCGTACCGGTCCACGAACCTTGTCGGATCGAATTTCGCTTCCT
>JBAQGU010000722.1:0-5610 GCA_049287975.1 Roseiarcus sp. | reverse complement strand
GGAAATGGAAGGCCTTCATGTTCCAGGCGTCGCCCGGGCCGGGCGTCAGCACGTAACTGAAATTGTCGACGCGAACGGCGCCCATCGGGGCATCGGCGGCTTCGAACGCCTTCTGCGGGTTCCACGTGACGAGATAGCCATCGCCCTGCGGTTCGACCGAGACGATGCCCTCGTCGATGACGCCCTGGCTGAAGTAGGCGGCGTAGCCCTGCTCGATCGCCTTGGCGCCTTCCGGCGTCGCCGGGTCGGCTAGCGCGGCCCCGCCGGAGAGGGCCAGCGCGCCGGCGGCGCTGAAAGATCGATGCCATCGCATGGAGACCGCCTGATGCTTCCGTGTTGGGTCGCGCGCCGAACCTAGCAGGTTTCGGGCGTCGGGCGAAGTGGACGAATTGACTTTCCGACGGGAAGGCCGCGACAATATGGCGGTCGTCGGGCGCGTCCAGCGGTTCGACGACCCCACGCGAAAAAAGGTAGCCTCCCGATGCGCTTTTCCCTAACCGTTCTCGCCGTCGCCGCCATGCTCGCCGGCGCTTCGGGCGCCGAGGCCGGCACGCTCGACAAGATCAAGGCGCGCGGCGCGCTCGTCTGCGGCTCCAATCCGGGCCTCGCCGGCTTCGCGCTGCCGGACGATCAGGGCGTCTACAAGGGCCTCGACGTCGACGAGTGCCGGGCGCTCGCGGCGGCGATCTTCAACGACGCGAACAAGGTCAAGTATCTGCCGATCAACGCCAAGGACCGCCCGACCATCCTCGCCTCGGGCGAGATCGACGTCTTGATCCGAAACACCACCTGGACGATGTCGCGCGAAACCGCTGGGATGTTCTTTACCGGCGTGAATTATTACGACGGGCAGGGATTCATCGTGAAGAAGAGGCTCGGCGTCGATTCCGCGCTGAAGCTCGACGGCGCCTCCGTCTGCGTCCAGCAGGGCACGACGACCGAACTGAACCTCGCCGACTATTTCCGCGCCCACAACATGAAGTTCGAGGCGGTGGTGTTCGCGACCGACGACGAGACTGTGCAGGCCTATGACGGCGGCCGCTGCGACGCCTACACCACCGACGCCTCGGGCCTCTACGCCGAGCGCCTGAAACTCAAGGTCCCCGACGACAATGTCGTGCTGCCCGAGATCATCTCCAAGGAGCCGCTCGGGCCTTCGGTCCGCAAGGACGACATCAACTGGTTCGAGATCGTGCAGTGGATGCATTTTGCGATGATCACCGCGGAGGAGCTGGGCGTGACGCAGGCCAACGTCGACGAGAAGCTGAAATCCGACAACCCCGATATCCGCCGCCTGCTCGGCGTCGAAGGCGATTTCGGCAAGAACCTCGGGCTGACCAACGACTGGGCGTACCGGATCATCAAGGCAGTGGGGAACTACGGCGAATCGTTCGAGCGCAATGTCGGGATGGGCTCGCCGATCAAGATCCGGCGCGGCCTGAATGCGCTGTGGACGCAGGGTGGCTTGCAGTACGCGCCGCCGATAAGGTGACGGGGGTCTCTGGGCGTAGAACCGGCGCCTGCCGTCTCCTCTCCTCGCCCCTTGCGGGAAGAGGCCGGTAGTGGGGGGCGCGGGGGATTAGCCGCAACGCCGATCGCCCGTCGCGGCTCCGGAAACCTCCAAGCTTTTTTGCAAGCTTTTCCAAAACTAGGCTGTTTTTCTCCAAGCTTTTCCAAAGATTCCTTTGGTGGTTTTGTGGGATTTCAAAGGCTTGCAAGGTTTCCAAACCTTCGAGTGTCCCTTCCAAACTTTTTGCTCCGAAGAGCGGTCCGCAACGCCGCCATAAGCCCGGTCGAGCTCCGTGGAACGGCTTGAAACGGATGTTCCCCATCCGTTGAAAACAACATAGCACCAATTGTGTTTCTGGGAAATAGAAATCGGAATCATTTTAGTCTTTCAGGACGAAGGGCTAGTGGCTGGGCTAGTGGGGACTTCCCCCCGTCCCACGATATATGACTACATTAGTCACATCGAGAGGGCCGGCATGCGCGAAATCCAACTGAAGGACGCCAAGGCTACGCTTTCGGCGCTCGTGGACCATGCCTTGCGGGGCGAGCAATTCGTCATCCCGCGGCATGGCAAGAAGCAAGCTGTCGTGATCTCTTGGGCGGCATGGGAGCGGCTTTCGAAAGTTCCGAGCTTCGGCCGCCTGCTGGCCTCGTCTCCGCTCGAGGAGGACGATCTTCCCGATCGCGACCCATCGCCGGGGCGCGACGCCGACGTGTGAGTTATCTGCTGGACACGAATGTGATCTCGGCGGTCGCGCCGACACGAAGCGACCGACCGCGAGCGTTGGTCGACTGGCTCGATCGCGCCTCCGCCGAACTCTACCTCTCCGTCGTCACGTCGGCGGAAATCCGCGACGGAATCGCCAAGGCCCAGCGCGAAGGGGCTGTCCGGAAGGCGAAAGCTCTGGGCGATTGGTGGAACGCGTTGGAGCATCTCTATGCCGAACCAATTCTCGCCTTCGATCTGCCGGCGGCGACGATCGCCGGCGCGATGATGGATCGCGCCCGAGGCCTGGGCAAGGCGGCCGGCTTCGCGGATGTCGCCATCGCGGCGACGGCGCAGGCGCGGGGCCTGACGATCCTCACCCGCAACGTCAGGCATTTCCAGGCCATCTACGCCCGCGTCTTCAACCCGATCGACGGCCCGGCGCCTCCGCTCGCGTACGTCGCGCCGGAAACGCCGAACGGCCGATGATGATTTTGCGAGTCGACGAGACCTGCAGCGCTTCGACCATCGCGAGTTCCGCGGCGGCCGTGCGTCGATCTCGATGGGTGAAACGGGCGGCCATTTTCTCGGCGCACCGAGCCCCGTCGCACCGTGTCATTCTCGCGAACGCGATTGGGACCAGGCCGGCGATGATGGCGACGACGGTCATCATTTTCGGCGTCGCGCGCTCGACCGCGAAGAGCACGATCGCCTCGTTGAGGCGGCCCTGCGCGAAGGCGGCTGCGACGGGACGGGGACAGAGCGATCTGTTCAAGGCGCGGCTCGGTCAGATCGCCGCCTGAGCCATCCGCTGGCGAAGCTGGAGCGGGCGATCGGCCAGCGTTTTCTGGAAGACGCTTCGGGCGGTCTATTCGGACGGATCTGGCCGGCTCCCACTGCCGGCGCGGCTGACGCGCGCCCCTAGCCCTTCCAAATGTTCTTGCGGCACACTTTCGCTCTGCAATTGGAACGCCAGCGGCGCAATCCTTCGAGCTTTCACCCAACCGAATGCGCAAACTACTTCGCCGCCGCTGGATACGATGCAACGTGAGCCGATTCTGCTCTAGTCCATGCGAGATGCGCCGACCGCTCGGGACTCGACCGATTGACCGCTAATCAACGCAAAAATCGGTTCGGCTCCTGCCACCACGTTGGAAGCGAGACGACCCTTGCCGTCAAGAAGAACCGCCATCGGCGTACCATTGGCGCCGAAGGCTGAGCCCGCCTGAAAGTTCTGATCAAGAACAATAGTGGAACGGAGGTTCATGGCGCGATTGACTTGAACCGTCCCCGTGGAAATCAAAATCAGGTTTACAGCGCTTGGCGAGGCGTTGGCCTCCCACACCCTAAGGGCCTCCAACATCTTCTGGCAGAATCCACAGGCAGGATTCCAGAAAAGGAGAAGCGTCTGCCGGCCATGGAAATCTTTCATGGAGACGGTCTTGCCATCGAGGTCGTGAAAACCCAATAGCGGTGCCCGGTCGCCAACTTTGACCGCCGGCGAAGGTTTTCCACTTTCACTTTGGCGGTTGGCAACGTCGGCGGTGCCCGCCGCAGGCAACAGTCTGGGCGCCACGCCAATCGCTTGCGTGACCAACGCGCGTATGGCCTCGGCACCCTGCGCGACGGGACTCCCGATCGTGCCATCGGGCCGAATCAGGACTGCCGCCGGGGTTCCCCAGGCCTGATAAATCTCCGCTATTTCACGCTTCTGCTGCAGCAACACATGGCTCAACCCGCGCTGGGCGCTTTTGGCGCCATTGTCTTCAGCTGTGCCTTCAGTCACTACCGCGACCGTTAATACAGCGGCGTGGTCCCGCTGCCAACGACCGATGTCAGGCATAAGAGCTTGGCAAGGGCCGCAGTTCGGATTGGTGAAGAAGAGCAGGACTTGTTTTCCCGCCGCGGTCAGATTTTCCAGCGCAATGATCTGTCCGGATATTTCGTTCAGGCGAAAGCTGGGCGCACGCGCGCCAACACTTCGCCCCATTGCCGGGACGGCGGGTGCGCCAGCGACGCTGCGGGGTTCGCTGCGTTGCAAGGCCTCGATTCGCAGCAGGATCCGCCCCTGCTGGCGAAGGATCTGGAACAGAAGCGCGCCCTCCGCACCCAAAAGAACGAGGATGGCAAGACCGCCGACGACGCCGACACGCTGCGCAGTCGTGAGATCGCTCAACCAACCGACCACGCTCGCACCGGGATTCTCCCAACCCCGGAACACAATGAATCCGGCAATGAGCGCGAGGCCCGCGTTGCGCACGAGCGTCGACCAACCCGCAGGAGCGGAGTGAAGCTGGCCAAAACAATGACAATCGGGCGTGCGCCCAAGCGCTAAATTAGCGGCGATCGCAATTACGAAAAGCAGCAGCAACGCCAGCGCGCCTATGGCCGCGAACCAAGCCGAAGCAACCGGAATCAGAGACAGCGCGACGGCCAACTCGGCGATAGGCAGAGCCGCAGAAAGCGCAGGCGTGAGGACCTGCGGGACCCCAAAGCCGATAAGCGCCTGGCGCCCGCCGGTTGGATCGGCAAGCTTTGCGCCACACGCAATCAGGAAGACCGCGGACAGTAGGAGCCGTGCCACGCCGAGCCCAATACCCATGACCTCGCTAGTCGAATCCATCATTGGAAGCAGGCCCCTGGAGCGATACATCCCTTCTCTTGGCAGCATATGGTGGTCGTTGTGTCGCAACAGGTATTTGTCGCCGGGCAGCACATCAGTCCGGGCGGGCAACACATTCCGGGCGTGAACTCACACGGCACTTGGCCGGAAGGACACACCGTGTTGGTGCATGTGCCGTTCGTACACGACTGGTTGAAGTTGCAGCACTCGTCGCCACAGCACAGGTTGAACGGAGGGCAACAAATATTGCTGCCACCGCAGAACTTGCTTGGAGGGCCGCAACAATTGCCGTTTGCATCGCATCGTCCTCCGGGGCAGCAGACGCCATTGCATACGGGTTGGTTGGGCGGGCAGCATGCGACTCCGTCTAGGCAGACGTCGCCTGCCGCACAGCAAACTCCGCGGCAAGAAATTGGCGGCGCCCCTGGCTGCAACTGCTGGCAACAAATGCCCTCGGTCGAACACGCTTGGCCCGGCTGACAGCAAATATTGTTGTCACAAACGGCTTGCCCACTCGGGCAGCACGTGCCGTTCGGCAGGCAGCTATCCGAGGCTTGGCAGCATTCACGATTGTGACAAGGTAAAGTGCCGGCTTGGCAGCATACGCCTCGTGTAGGATCAAGACAGGAATCAGCGGCGAAGCAACACGCCTGACTACCGCAATGCACTGGGCAACAAACAGTGAAGTGGCATGTGGCGATGCAGGCTGCTACCCCTATTGCGGCGCCACCAACGCAGATACCGCATCCGATCCCCAATGTTGCAACACAGC
>JBAQGU010000721.1:0-8869 GCA_049287975.1 Roseiarcus sp. | reverse complement strand
CCCCGCCGCCACGCCGAGCAGAAAAAACACGATCGTGAATGCGGGCTTGGTTTTCAGCGCCCAGTCGAGGCCCCAGCCGATCGCGCCGCCGACGAGGATCGCCGCGACGAACTCGCTGCCCGCGCGGAGGCCCATCGACATCCCGGAGGCGAGGTTGTCGGGAGGCTTGGACGAGGTCGCACGCGGCGACGCGGCGGCCTCCGGCCGCTGCGCCTTCAACTTGCCGGAGAGCGCGTCGAGCCGCGCGCGGAGCGCCGGCTCGTCGTCGGGGGGATCGGATTTGTCGGGCATTCGGGTTCTGTCGTGGCCGGGCGCTCTTCGGCGCATCGTGATGCAGCCGTCGAGGAAATTCGGCGGCGAGTCAATCGCCGACAACGTCCGGCGTGGGGACACGATCGAGGGCGGCGAGCCGGCTAGTCGAAGGCGACGCGGAGCCGTACGGCCTTGCAGCGCTCCAAGGCGCTCGCCGGCTGAAGCTGGTCGTTCTGGACGCGTGTCGCAACAATCCGTTCGCACGGCAGATGAAGGTGACGGTCGCCAACCGGTTCGATCGGACGTGGGCTCGCGCCGGCGGAGCCGACAGGAGCGACGCTCGTCGCCTATGCAGCCAAGGAAGGCACGACCGCCCAGGACGGCGACAGCGGCGACAGCCCGTTCGCGTTGTCTTTCGCCAAGAGCGTCGTCGAGCCCGGCGTCGAAATCAACATCGTTTTTCGTTATGTGCGCAAGGAAGTGCTGGAGTCGACCAACAACGAGCAGGAGCCGTTCGTCTATGGATCTCTGGCGCCAGACAATTTCTATTTCGTGGCTCCGAAGTGAGGTGCGGATAGGGGGTCACGCGATGGTCTCGAGCCCTTTGGTCTTGACCAGCACCAGCAGTTTGAGAGACGGTCCGCTCGGGCGTTTGGCTCCGCGTTCCCAATCGCTGACCAGTTTGGCGCCCACGTTGAGATGCCGGGCGAATACGGCCTGACTGATGCCTTCGCGCTCCCGAATGGCCTGAATGTCCCGCCCCGACAACGGCTCGACCTTCGTCAGACACAGGGCGTCGATGTCGCGCATCGTCTTCTTGTCGAGCGCCCCGACGTCATGCAGCGCAGTCGCCGCGCCGTGCAGAGCGGCGAGTTGCCGGCTACGGTAATTGGTCTTCGGCATAGTAATTCACCTCAAAAAGCTTATGTTGGGTGACCAAGCGCACGAGCCGGGTCTCGTCGAGTTTCAGGTAAGTCGCAGCAACCTCGCGCCAATAGCGCAGCCCATCGGGCTCGACGTTTTCTCGCTCGCTCTTGGCGAAGGCGTAGAGGAAAATGGCTCGCGCCTCGAACTGAAACGCTAGTAGAACCCGATAGCCTCCGCTTCGACCCTGCCCAGGCCTTGGAACCCGCTGCTTGATCAGCCCGCCGCCAAGGTCGGCGTCGATCAAGCCACGATCCGCCCGTTTGACAGCCTCGACCAGTTGGCCGTCTCCGATTCGCTGCTGCCGAGCCAAACGTGAGAAATCTTTCGTTTTGAAGATTCTCAACGTTCGCCTCCCATTTCGCAGACTATCCTACGAGGTGGGACAATTCAACTTATCTTCTCTACGCTTCGGCAAACGCGAAATTCCGTGGTAGGCGGGCGCCCTCGGTCCGCAGGCACCCCATGTCCCTCTCCCTCATCCCCGTCCTAACCCCGCACGGCGCGCTCCGCCTCGATCCGGGCGAGGACGACTTCGTCCTCGAGCGTGCGCTCGCCGAGCGCGTGCGCGGCCGCTTCGAGAGGGGCGCGGGGCATGGGCTGCTGCAACTCGGCGCCGGCGAAGCGGGGAGCGCCTTGCCTCCTGCGCTGGCGTGGTGGCGTGATTTCGCCTCGCGCTGGGTGGCCGAACTCTGCGCGAAGGGCGAGGCGTTCGATCCGGCCGAGGCGAGGGAACTCGCCCCGCCGGCCATGAGCGAACTCGGCGCGCTCATCGACGAGGCGCCGCCGATGACGGGCGGCGAATATCTGCGGCCCGACGTCCTCGGCCGGTTCTGGCGCGAGATGGGCGAGGCGTTGGCTATCGAGCTCTCCGAGGAGAGCGTCTCCCTCGCCGATTTCCTGAAGAGCCGCGACAGCCGTCGGCGCTCGGTCGGTCGAGTCCATTTCAATCTGGCGGAAAATCGTCGCGACCCTGAATATCCCTTTGCCTTCATGGCGACCTACACCTCCGGCCTCGCCGCGAACGGCGCGCTGCGGCATCTGCCTCTGGCGCAGGCGCTGCGCGAATCCGCCGGCGACAAGGCTCAGCTTCTGCGGCTGCTCGATCCGGTGAACCGGGCCAGCGAAACTTGCGCATGGCTGAAAGCGATCGTCGACGCCGGCGAAATCTTTCACCCGCTGCGATGGACGCCTCGGGACGCCTTGCAGTTTCTACGTGACGTCGAACCGATGGAGCGGGCCGGCCTCGCGATTCGGATGCCCGCGAACTGGCGGATGGGCCGCCCGAGCCGTCCCCGCGTCCAGGCGACGGTCGGCTCCGCTTCTCCGTCCATCCTCGGCATGGACGCGCTGTTGGATTTTCACGTCGGCGTCACGCTCGACGGCGAGAGCCTCACCGCCGAAGAAATCGAGACGCTCTTGAAGGCGACCCACGGCCTCGCGCTGCTACGCGGAAAATGGGTCGAAGTCGATCCGGAGCGGCTAGCCTCGACGATCGACAAGTTCCAGGCGATCGAACGCCTCTCGGAAACGGAGGGGGTTCCGTTCGGCGCCGCGATGCGTCTGTTGTCGGGCGCCTCGATCGATACGAATGACGCCGACGCGCCAACCGCGCAATGGGCGCATGTCCAGGCGGGCCCCTGGCTGGCGCAGGCGCTCGATGGCTGCCGCGGTCCCGAAGGGTTGGCTCGAGTCGATCCCGGCGACGATTTCCAGGCAACGTTGCGTCCGTATCAAGAGACGGGGCTGCGCTGGTTGTATCTGCTCGCGCAACTCGGCCTGGGGGCCTGCCTCGCCGACGACATGGGGCTGGGCAAGACGGTGCAGGTCCTGGCGTTGCTTCAGACGCTCGCCGCCGCGGCGAAGAAGACGCCGAGCCTGCTGGTGGCGCCCGCTTCGCTGCTCGCCAACTGGGCGCTGGAGGCGGCCCGGTTCACGCCGGGCCTGAAAGTGTGGATCGCGCATCCCTCATTCCCGAGCGGCGACGAATCGAACACGTTGAAGCCGCCGGACTTTTCTGCCGTCGACCTCGTGGTGACGAGCTACGGGACTCTCTTGCGACAGGATTGGATCGGCCAGACGAACTGGCGCCTCGCGATCCTCGACGAGGCGCAGGCGATCAAGAATCCAAACGCCAAGCAGACCCGCGCGGTCAAATCGCTGAAGGCGAGCGCTCGCATCGCGCTCACCGGGACCCCGATCGAGAACAACCTGCGCGATCTCTGGTCGATCTTCGACTTCGTCAATCCCGGGCTGCTGGGGTCGGCCAAGGCTTTCGCCAATTTCGCCAAGACGCTGGCCACGCAGCCTCATGTCTCGTATGCGCCGCTGCGCAAGCTCGTGCAACCGTATATCCTGCGCCGGCTCAAGTCCGACCGGAGCATCATCGCCGATCTCCCCGACAAGACAGAAATAAAGGCGTTCTGTCCGCTGACGAAAAAGCAGGCGGCGCTGTATCAGGCCGCCGTCGGCGAGTTGGAGGAAGCGCTGGAGCAAGCGGGGGAGGGGATCGGGCGGCGGGGGCTGGTGCTCGCCTCGCTGATGCGACTCAAGCAGATATGCAATCATCCCTCGCAATGGCTGGGCGACGGCTCCTATGACGAGGCCGAGAGCGGCAAGTTCGAGCGCTTGAGGGAAATCGCGGAAGCCATTGCGGGCCGTCAGGAAAAGCTGCTGGTGTTCACGCAGTTCAAGGAGATCATCCCGGCGCTCGAAAAGCTGCTCGCCTCCGCGTTCGGGCGTCGCGGTCTCGTCCTGCACGGCGAGACGCCGGTCGCCCGGCGCAAGGAATTGGTGAAGACTTTCCAGGAAGACGAGCGCACCCCCTTCTTCGTGCTTTCGCTCAAGGCGGGCGGTTCCGGACTCAATCTGACCGGCGCCTCGCATGTCGTGCATTTCGACCGCTGGTGGAACCCCGCGGTCGAAAACCAGGCGACCGACCGCGCCTACAGAATTGGGCAAAAGCGCAACGTGCTCGTGCATAAGTTCGTGTGCCGCGGAACGATCGAGGCTAAAATCGACCTGCTGATTGATTCGAAACGGCAATTGGCTGACGACTTTCTCGGCTCCGGCGGAGAGATCAATTTGACCGAAATGAGCAATTCAGAATTGTTGCGGCTCGTCGCCCTCGATCTCGACGCCGCCATAGCGGAGGGCGCGGGAACATGAGCTATTACCGTGGGTTCAAACCCTACGTTCCTGTCGCCGCGCGGCGGGAAAAGGCGGCGCGCGAAATGGCGAAACTCGCCAAGAAGGGCCGCATGATTTCGCCGATAGCGATCGAGGGGCGCCTGATCGCGAGCACGTTCTGGGGCAAGGCCTGGTGCGAGAATCTCGAGAGCTATTCGGACTACGAGAGCCGGCTGCCGCGCGGGCGGACCTATGTACGCAACGGTTCTGTGGTCGACCTCCAGATCGAACGCGGCTTGGTTCGCGCGACGGTCAGCGGTTCCGAACTCTATACCATCGAAATCGAGATCGGCGTGTTGCCGAAGAAGCGCTGGGACGCGATTTGCCGCGATTGCACGGGCTCGATCGGCTCCCTGGTGGAATTGTTGCAGGGAAAACTCTCTAAGAACGTCATGGAGCGCGTCTGCCGCGCGGAAGACGGCCTGTTTCCGAGCCCCGACGAAATCGAGTTGCGATGCTCCTGTCCGGATTGGGCCGACATGTGCAAGCATGTCGCGGCGGCGCTGTACGGCGTGGGCGCGCGGCTCGACGCCAAGCCCGACCTGTTGTTCGAACTGCGTGGCGTCGATCGCTCGCAGCTGATCTCCGGCGCCGGCAAGGACCTGCCGCTGACGCAGCGCCCCGTCGCCGAGGAGCGTCTGCTCGCCGAGGACGACGTGGCCGCGCTGTTCGGCATCGAGATGGATGCGGCGCCCGCGCCTGCGCCCATCGCAACCAAAGCGATGAGGTCGCCCGCGCAGAGGGAACATCCGTTGAAGGACGCGCCGACAGCCAAGCGGGCGGCGAAGACGAATGCCGCTCCGGCGTCGGATCGCAAGCACGCCGAGGCGAAGGAGGCGACCGCGAGCGCTGTCGTGCTCGAGAAGCAGCGGCGCAGGGGAGCGACGAAGCCGACCTCTTCGACCCAACCGGCGTCGAAAGTCGCCGAGGCTGTGGCGCAACCCATCGCCACGCCGTCACGAGCGAAAGCAGGTCGCCGCGTTCCGATCCTGACCGTGAGGACGCCCCGACGAAAGAGGCCGAAACTGGGATAGTTGCCCCGTCTGTGTTTCTCGAGGGAACGGGTCGGGCTTTCCCCGTCGATTCGCCGCCGCCGCCGGCCATCGGCGGAAACCGACTTCCTGCATTCCGCAATGAGCCGGGTCTGATGCAGAGAACGCTGTTATGATTGACATTTCCGATCGTATTGACTAGTTTTTGCAAATGGAAGTCGATCTGACGCCTGAACAAACTGATTTTTTGCGCTACGCCGTCCAGACAGGCCGTGTACGCGACCCGGCAGAGGCGGTGCAACAAGCGCTGTCCCTTTGGATGGATCGCGAGCGCCGCCGCGCCGAATTCCTCACGAGCCTCGATGTCGCAGAGGCCTCGCTGGCTCGAGGGGAGGGAAGGCCCATCACTCGAGAGTCGATGAAAAGTCTTGCTCGCGATGTGATGGAGCGCAATCGCCACCGCTTCCCTGTGGAGTCGCAGGCGGGGCGTTGATGGCGCACCGCCGCGCGCCGGAAGTTGACGGCGACCTCGATGACATCGTTATTGGCGTTGCCGAACGCGGCGGCAGTTTCGAAGCTGCCGAACGTATGGTTTATGGAATTACGCAACGCTTCTATCTGCTGGGCGAATATCCGTATCTGGGACGAGCGCGCGACCACGATTTAGGGCCGGGCAGGCGCAGCCATGCTGTGGGCGAATACATCATCATCTACCGTGTCGAGGACGGCGACGCGCTGATTCTACGCGTGGTGCATGGACGCCGTGAGCTCGAAGCCCTGTTTGACTGACCTGCGGATCATGAGAGTGCGCACCCGGTAGCAGGAGCCGACGTCGTTCCCGTCGTGAAACCTGCCAGGAGCCCTACCACCGACCCGCAAGAGGCGGGGAGGGGGTCCTCGCGCCTGCGCGAGCAAGCGGGGAGCCCAGCCTTGACCCCCGCTTACCGGTCGGGCAAGGCAAGCCCCTGTTACCAAGGCCAGCATTGATGAACCCTCTCGCCCCCTCCGGCGACGCGCCCGCCCGTCGATTCGAGTTCAGGTACGCGCGGACGATAAGGCGACGGCCTCGCCTCTATATCGGCGCCGCGATCATGGTCGTCGCGTACTTCCTCCTGGCCCCCGCCGGCCTGCGCGAGGCGACGCGGGCTCTCGTGGCGTGGAACGCGGGAGGCTGGAGCTTCCTGGCGCTCGTATTGACGATGATGGTGCGCTCCCCGCGCGATTCCGTTCGCGATCACGCGTGGCTCGAAGACGAGAATCCGTGGGTTCTGCTGCTCGTCGCCATCCTCGCCGCGACCTCGGCGATGGCCGCGATTGTTTGGGAGTTGGGGCCGGTCAAGGATTTGACGGGCCTGCCCAAGACCGGGCACATCGTGCTGGTCGCGGCGACGATCCTCAGCGCCTGGACCTTCATCCACGTCATGTTCGCGATCCACTATGCCGGCGAATACTACGCCGCCTCTGATTCCGAGCAGATTCGCGGCGGCCTCAAATTCCCCGGCGAGGATGATCCCGGATGGGGCGAATTTCTCTATCAGGCCTTTGTGATCGGCTGCGCCTGTGCGACAGCGGACGTCAATACGACTACCCCTGCTATGCGCATCGCCTGCCTCGCCCAGGGTGTCGTTGCGTTCTTCTTCAATACGATCATCCTGGCGCTGACGATCAATATCGGCGCTAGTCTGTTCTGAGCTGCGCGGACGAAAATTCAACGGAAACCGTCATGTCCACGATGTCAAGCTCACCCCTCGTCCGCGCCGCGGCGCCGCGGGGATTTCCCGACCGCGAAGGCGCGGATATCGCCGCCGCCGAGGCGATGATGAGCAAGATCCGGGAGGTCTATTCGCTGTACGGGTTCGAGGCGGTGGAGACCCCGTTCGTCGAATATACCGAGGCGCTCGGCAAGTTTCTGCCCGATCTGGATCGGCCGAACGAAGGCGTGTTCTCGTTCAAGGACGACGACGAGCAATGGCTCTCGCTGCGCTACGACCTCACCGCGCCGCTCGCGCGCTATTTCGCCGAAAACTACGAGAAGCTGCCGAAGCCCTACCGCAGCTATCGCGCCGGCTGGGTGTTCCGCAACGAAAAGCCGGGGCCCGGGCGGTTTCGGCAATTCATGCAGTTCGACGCCGACACGGTCGGTTCGGCCTCGCCGGCGGCGGACGCGGAAATGTGCATGATGGCGGCGGACAGCCTGGAAAAGCTTGGTGTCGAGCGCGGCAACTACGTAATCAAGGTCAGCAACCGCAAGGTGCTCGACGGATTGATGGAGGCGATCGGCCTCGGAGGGCCGGAGAATACAGGACGTAGGCTCACGGTGCTGCGAGGAATCGATAAACTGGATCGCTTGGGTTATCAAGGCGTTCAATTGCTCCTTGGCGCAGGCCGCAGAGACGAAAGCGGCGATTTCACCAAAGGAGCGGGACTTCTTGAAGAGCAGATTCAGGCCATCCTTTTTCTCTTTTCCACTGAGCCCTCTGGCAAGATCCAGCCCACGGTCGAGCGGGACGCGCCAGTACTAGAGTTAGCATTCGACGAGGCAGGTTCTATTGTCGATAAGGGTCATCCGGACAATATTCAGACATTGAATTTCATGAGAGCGAACCTTCCAATTAATCCGACCTTCTTGGAGGGAATTCGAGAATTAACTGAAATATCGCACTTGGCGGCGGCTGCCGGATATGGGTCAGAACGCATCCGCATTGATCCCTCTGTCGTCCGCGGCCTCGAATATTACACCGGCCCGGTCTTCGAGGCCGAGCTGAACTTCGAGGTGAAGGACGAGGCCGGCCGCCCCGTGCGCTTCGGCTCGGTTGGCGGCGGCGGCCGGTACGATGGCCTCGTCGCGCGCTTTCGCAGCGAACCGGTTCCCGCGACGGGCTTCTCGATCGGCGTCTCGCGCCTGCTGGCGGCGTTGCGCGCGATCAACAGCCCGATCGTCGCCGAAGCCGCGCAGCCCGGTCCAGTCGTCGTGCTCGTGCTCGACCGCGATCGCATCGCCGATTACCAGCGCCTCGTTGCAACGCTGCGCGGCGCGGGCATCGCCTCCGAGCTTTATCTCGGCGCCGCCGGCATGAACGCCCAGCTCAAATACGCGGACCGGCGGCGCTCGCTCTGCGCCGTGATTCAGGGCTCCAACGAACGCGGCGCGCCGGGCGGCCCGCAGGTGGTCGTTCGCGATCTCGCGCTCGGCGCCGAACTCGCCAAGGCGAGCAAGGATCGTTCGGACTATCTCGAGATGCGCCGGCGCGCGCAGATCGCCGCGCCGGAAGCCGAACTCGTGACACGGGTTCGCGAAGTGCTCGGGCGCGGCGGCGCGCCTTTGCTGGCGCCGTGAGGGCAGTGGTCGCTATTGTACGCGCGGTCGCCGACCGCGCCTCTCTCCGCCACCGCGAACTCAGCAGAACGAGGCGCTTCGCGCCGGACGCGGTCGGCGACCGCGCCTACAGCGCCGGCCCGGCGTAACGCCACGATGGCTCGCGATCCCATCTACGTCTACGTCTGCTGGGGAC
>JBAQGU010000720.1:0-3860 GCA_049287975.1 Roseiarcus sp. | reverse complement strand
ACGTAGCCCTCAATCGGCGCATCGGCGAAGCCGGACTGCCGGTGATCGAAGCGGCGCATCGCGCGCATGGACGCGTGATCAATGTCTTGACGCATTGCAACGCCGGCTGGCTCGCCACGGTCGATTGGGGCACGGCGACGGCGCCGATCTATCTGGCCCATGACCGCGGCGTGCCGGTACACGTTTTCGTCGACGAAACGCGGCCGCGCAATCAAGGGGCGGCGCTCACCGCCTACGAGCTCGGCCAGCACGGGGTTCCGCATACGCTCATTGCCGACAATGCGGGCGGCCATCTCATGCAACACGGCCAAATCGACCTCTGCATCGTCGGCGCCGACCGCATCACCGCGCGCGGCGACGCCGCCAACAAGATCGGCACCTATCTCAAGGCGTTGGCTTCGCGCGCGAATCACGTGCCGTTCTACGTAGCCGCCCCGCACACCACGATCGACTGGACTATCGAGAACGGCCTCGAGATCGAGATCGAGCAGCGCAGCGCGGACGAGGTCACGCAAATTACGGGGCGTCTCGACGACGGCGGGATCGCGCGCGTCGCTTTGGCCCCGCCGGGAACGCGCGCGGTCAATCCCGCGTTCGACGTGACGCCGGCGGAACTGATCGAGGCGTTCATTACCGACCGCGGCCTTTGCCCCGCGACTAAGCCGGCTCTGGCCGCGCTCTTCGAACGCGGCCGGAGCTAGGCCGACCCGTGGGCCCATTTACTTCGCGGGCGCGGTTTCGCCGCCCGGCTGGGACGCCTGGTTGCAGGCCTGGACGCCGGCGAGGTTATGTCTGGCGTCGTCGACTTGGCGCTGGAGTTCGGTCAATTGCGTCTTCGCGGCTTCACCGGCGTCTTGCGCAGCCTTGACTTGACTCTGCGCGTCGGCGAGCGCGGCATGCACCTGCTCCTGCTGCGCCTTGGCCGCGGCGGCGGCGTCCTCAGCCGCTTTGGTCTGACCCTGCAGATCGGCGAGCGCCTTCTGCGCCTGCTCCTGCTGCGTCTTGGCCGCGGCGGCGGCGTCCTGAGCCGTTTTGGTCTGATTCTGCAAGTCGGCGAGCGTCGCCTGCGCCTGCTCCTGCTGCGTCTTGGTCGCGGCAGCGGCATCCTGAGCCGTCTTGGTCTGATTCTGCAAGTCGGCGAGCGTCGCCTGCGCCTGTTCCTGCTGGGTCTTGGCCGCCGCGGCGGCGTCTTGCGCGGCCTTGGCTTGGCTCTGCAGGTCGGCTAGCGCGGTCTGAGCCTGCTCCTGCTGCGTCTTGGCCGCCGCGGCCGCGTCCTCAGCCGCTTTGGCCTGATTCTGCAGGCTGGCGAGCGCGGTCCGCGCCTCCGCCTGCTGGGTCGTGAGCGCTGCGGTCTGGGCCTGCAATGCCGTCAGCTGATCGGCTTCAGGCTTCAGCTTCGCTTCGACCGCCTCGAGGTCCCGCGCTTTGGCGCCGGCCTCTTCCTGCGCGCCGGAAACGGCGAGCTTGGCTTCGCTGACCTGTTTCGTGAGCTCGGCCAGTTCGTTCTGCGCCGAGGCCCGCGCGGAAGCCGCCTCAGTCAAGGCCTTCTGCGCGTCGTCCGCCTGCTTCTTTAGGTCGGCGGCCGTTCCCGCGGATTTCTGCAGATTTTGCAGGTCGGCGGCGAGGCCCTGGCGGGCGACCTCGGCCCGCTTCAACCCATCGTCCAGTCGCGTGTGAAGGTCGGAATTTTGGGACCAGAGATAGGCGACCAGCAGCCAGCCGACAACCGCCACCGCCGCCAGGGCCAAGGTGAGCGGACGGTTGAACTCGTTACCCGTACTGACTGCCATTGCAAACTCCTCCGAAGACTCGATCCCACGCTTGGATGTGCGCGATTTTGCCATATTGAGGCCCAAATGCGAGCGCGCCAAGCCCTAACTGGAAAGTTTCGAGCCCGGCGCCGCCACGACGCCGGGTTTTGCCGAGAAGGACAGATTCGCCCGGTTGCATCGTAGCGAGACGTATCGGGAGTGGACGGCACGGCGAGGGCCGGCCACAATGCCGTACGCCCGCGCGGCCCGGCGGCGCGGATTTACGGAGTCGAGCGCCTTGAAATTTTCGTTTGTCAGCCTCGCGCGTCAGGCCTTGCGCGGCCATCAGGACTGGCCCGAGCAATGGCGATCGCCCGATCCAAAGTCCGCTTACGAAGTCGTCATCGTCGGCGCGGGCGGCCACGGGCTCGCGACCGCGTATTATCTGGCCAAGGAGCACGCCGTGCAGAACATCGCCGTCGTCGAGAAAGGCTGGCTGGGGGGCGGCAACACCGGGCGCAACACGACGGTCATTCGCTCGAACTATCTGTGGGAAGCCTCCGAAGGCATTTATGGCCACGCGCACCGGATGTGGCCGACCCTCTCGCAAGAGCTCAATTACAATTTGATGTACTCCCCGCGCGGCGTCATGATGCTCGCGCACAACCATCACGAGGAGCAGGCGTTCAAGCGCCACATCTATGCCAACCGGCTCGCCGGCATAGCGAATGAGTGGCTCACTCCCGAACAGGCCAAGCAATTCTGCCCGATCCTCAGCATCGACCCGGGCCTCCGCTATCCCGTGCTCGGAGCGGCTCTGCAACGCAACGGCGGCACGGCGCGTCACGACGCGGTCGCCTGGGGCTACGCGCGAGCGGCGTCGGACAGGGGCGTCGACATCCTCGAGAATTGCCAGGTGACGGCGATCCGGCGCGATGCTTCTGGCGCAGTCAGCGGGATCGAGACGACGCGCGGCCCGATCGCGACGAGGAAGATAGGCGTCGTCGCAGCGGGCCACACCAGCGTCGTGATGGCGATGGCCGATGTCCGCATGCCGCTGGAATCGTTTCCGCTGCAGGCGCTCGTTTCAGAGCCGCTGAAGCCGATCATGCCGTGCGTTTGTATGTCGAACGCCATCCACGCCTATATGTCGCAGTCGGACAAGGGCGAACTGGTGATCGGCGCGGGGACGGACGCCTACCTCTCTTATAGTCAGACCGGCGGTCTGCACATTGCCAGCGCCACGCTGGAGGCGATCTGCGAGTTGTTCCCGGTCTTTTCGCGCGTCCGAATGCTCCGAAATTGGGGCGGAATAGTCGATACGACGCCGGATCGTTCACCGATTCTCGGCAGGACGCCCGTGCCGGGCCTGTTCGTCAATTGCGGCTGGGGCACCGGCGGCTTCAAGGCGACGCCGGGCTCGGGCCACGTGTTCGCGCATCTGCTCGCGACCGGCGAGCCCAACGCGATCGCCGCGCCGTTCGCGCTCGATCGCTTTCGGACGGGCGCGCTGATCAACGAGGCGACCGCTGCGGCGGTCGCGCACTAGGGAAGAAAACCATGCTCTTGATCCGCTGTCCCTATTGCGAGATGGAACGTCCCGAGATCGAGTTCAATTACGGCGGGCAGGCGACCCTTACTCGTGCGCCACAGACCGCGACCGACGAGCAATGGACCGATTTCCTTTATTTTCGCGAAAATATCAGGGGCCCCCAAGCGGAACGCTGGCGTCACGCCATAGGTTGCGGGCGATTTTTCAATTGCATCCGCGACACGCTGAGCGACAAGATCATCACGACCTACAAGTCCGGCGAGGCGCGCCCGGCGGGAACCTGAGCGGCGCACGGCTCGATAGATCGAGCGACGCCGCGCACATCGCTGTTTGCCAGCGCCTCGCATCTACGCGATCCTCCGCCGACGCCCGCCGTCCGGAACCGGGGGGAGACGCCATTGGTCAGCGCCAGGTACTTGCTTCGAGTCGCCTTGTTCTCTCGCCTCGCGGGCTGCGCGCTCCTTGTCGTCGTGGCGCACGCTGAGGACGCCGCGCCGCCGCGCCAGATCGCTCCTGATCTGTTCGCGCCGACGCCGCGCGACGCGGCGGCCATCGCT
>JBAQGU010000719.1:0-3759 GCA_049287975.1 Roseiarcus sp. | reverse complement strand
GGCGTCGGCGACCAGCGGCAACGCGCGATGCTTGGCCGCATCGAAAGGCTGCGTGTTGAGACCGATGAAGCGGCGGTTCGGATTCTTGAACAGAGCCCAGGAGCCGCTCGTGAAGTCGCTGAACCGCGTCCCGACCGCCAGCACGACGTCCGCCTCCGCGGCCAGTCGATTGGCGGCGTCGGTCCCACTTACGCCGATGCCGCCGACGTGCAGCGGATGGTCGACCGGCGTCGCCGATTTGCCGGCCTGGGTTTCCGAGATCGGAATGCCGCGCTGCTCGCAGAAGGCAAGCAGTTCGGTCTCGGCCTCGGAATAGAGCACGCCGCCGCCGCAAACGACCAACGGCTTCTTGGCGCCTTGGAGCGCCGCAACCGCGTCGGCGAGTTCGCGCCCGTCGGGCGGGGGACGGCGCGGATGGTGGACGCGTTCGGCGAAGAAGGATTCGGGGTAGTCGTAAGCCTCGGCTTGGACGTCCTGGCAGAAGGCGAGCGTCACGGGTCCGCATTCGGCCGGGTCGGTCAACACCGCGACCGCCCGGGTCAGCGCGGGAATGATATGCTCCGGACGCGTGATGCGGTCGAAATAGCGCGAGACGGGGCGGAAGCAATCGTTGGCGCTGACCGTGCCGTCGCCAAAGCTCTCGACCTGCTGCAGGACGGGGTCAGGAATGCGATTGGCGAACACGTCGCCCGGCAGCAGCAGCACGGGCAGCCGATTGACATGCGCGACGGCGGCGGCCGTCACCATGTTGGTCGCGCCGGGTCCGATCGAACTCGTGCAGGCCATCATCCGGCGGCGTCGGGACGCCTTGGCGAAGGCGATCGCCGCAAGCGCCATCGCCTGCTCGTTGTGCGACCGATAGGTCGGCAGGACTTCACGCGCGGCGTACAAGGCCTCGCCCATCGCCGCGACGTTGCCGTGCCCGAAAATCGCGAATACGCCCGCGAACAGCGGAACCTTCCGGCCGTCGATTTCGGTTGCTTGCGCCGCGAGGAAACGAACGGTCGCCTGCGCGGCTGTGAGACGGAGTGTCTTCATGGGCTTCCTCTCTTTGGTGTACCCTTCTCCCGCTCTTTGCGGGAGAAGGTGGCCCGAAGGGCCGGATGAGGGCCTTCGCGATGTGGCAAGGCCCTCACCCGAACCCTCTCCCGCTAAGGGTGGCAGAGGGGGCCGCAACGCTGGCGTCTCGCCAGAGTGCGCATAGGCGGGCGAAGGAATCGGCCATCCCGCGCACGGCCTCGGCGTCGTCGATCTGGCCCGCGAACCAGGCCAAGGCCGGCTCCACAAATATCGTGCGTCCGACCGCGAAGCCTCGGACGAAGGGGCGCCCCTGCGCGGTCTGAAATGCGCCGGCCAGATCTTCCTCGGGCGCTTCGAGGCCCAGCACCATGATCCCTCGGCACAGCGGATCGCCAGCCTCGATCGCAGCGCCGATCCGCTCCCACGCGGCGCCAGTCGCCTGCCCCTCGAGCTTCCACCAGTC
Organism: Roseiarcus sp.; assembly: GCA_049287975.1. Taxonomy (GTDB): domain Bacteria; phylum Pseudomonadota; class Alphaproteobacteria; order Rhizobiales; family Beijerinckiaceae; genus Roseiarcus. The sequence goes on along the minus strand of JBAQGU010000719.1, from coordinate 2,276 downwards.
GGGCTTGATGCCGATCCCATAGAGGCGCGCAATGACGCGGGCGATCGTGTCGTCATCGACGGGACCATTCTTGCTCGCGATGATTTCGATCAGCAATTCGCGCCCGATGGTGCGCGCAGCGTCGTACAGGCGGGAGAGTTCGCGCTCTTGGCGCGCCTTCAACTCCTCTGGATCGTCGGGATGATAGAAGCACAGGCATTTGATCGTATGACCGATCGGCCATTCGATCAGCTTCGCGCCCAGCGAACCTCCGGATTCGAAATCGAGCGGGCGGGAGCCAGGCTCCTCGACCGGGCGCCCGATCCAGAAATTATGATCGGCGGCGCGAAACAGCGCCTCGCGGCCGTATTTGCCGTCCAGCAGCATGCCGTATCCGGGGCGCCCGTCGGCGACCCTGGCCGCCGCCTCGACCGCAAGTCGCTTGAACACGCCGATCCGCTCGCGCGACACGCCGACTTCATCGGCGATTTTTTCCAATTGCGCGCGATGATCGATCGCGAGCGCCATGATCGTCGCGGGCTGAGCGCGGCGGGTCGTCGCCCAATGGATATGGTTCAAGTCTTCGTCGCGCCGCAACGCTCGATGCGGCGAACCTCGGTCGAGAAAGCGCCGGAGCTCCAGCCATGTCGGATATTCCGCCGAACAAAGCAGCCGCGAAACCGCGAAAGCACCGCCCGCGTTGGCGTAGGCGCAGCAGGTCGCGGTCGTCTCGTCGCGCAGCCATCCGCGCAGGAATCCCGACATGAAGGCGTCGCCCGCGCCCAGCACGTTGTAGACTTCGACGGGGAAGCCTGGTCCTTTGACGCCCTTTTCGATCGAATCAGGGACTTCGCCGGGAAAGACGACGCATCCCATCGGCCCGCGCTTCATGACGAGGATCGCGGAACTCAGTGCTCGGATCGCCTTCAGCGAAGCGAGCGGGTCGTCGATCCCGCCGGCGATCATGATCTCCTCTTCCGTGCCGACGATGAGATCGCAGGCGGGCAGAATCGGGCGCAAATGGGAGGACACCTGGTCCGATTTGATGTACCGCTCCTCGCCCGCGCCGTGGCCGGCCAGACCCCAGAGGTTCGGCCGATAGTCGATGTCGAAAGCGACCCTGCGGCCGTGCTTCTTCGCATAGGCTATGGCGAGCTTCTGCGCCGCGGCGTTGCCGGGGCGCGCGAAATGCGTGCCGGTGACGACGATCGCCTTCGCGCGCGCCACGAAAGCTTCTTCGATGTCGCTTTCGTCGAGCGCGCTGTCAGCGCAATTGTCGCGATAGAAGATGAGCGGGAACGTCTTGTCGTCGCGAATCCCAAGCACGACCAGAGACGTCAATCGGGCCGGGTCCGTGCGCACGCCCGAGACGTCGACGCCCTCGCGCACGCAACTCTCGCGGATGAAGCGGCCCATGTGCTCGTCGCCGACGCGGGTGATCAGGCCGCTCTTGAGGCCGAGCCGCGCCGTGCCGATCGCGATATTGGTGGGGCAGCCGCCGACCGCCTTGGAGAAGCTCGCCATGTCCTCCAGGCGCCCGCCCACCTGCGCGCCATAGAGGTCCACCGAGGACCGGCCGATAGCGATGACGTCGAGTGTCGGATCGTCCACGCGCTTGAGCTCCGAAAATGGACCGAAGACGTCTCACGGCTCCAAGGGCGGATCGCCCGTCCCGACTACGGTCTGGTCGAAGTCGATGTTCGAACCCGTCATCAGGCCCGATTCGCTCGATGCGAGATAGGCGCAGGCGCGCGCGACTTCTTTGGGATCGATCAGCCGGCCAAACGGCCGCGATTTCACCGCCTCGTCCAGCCAGCCGTCCTTGGCGTCGTGATAGGTCTTCATGATGCGGTCCTCGCCCGGCGTCGACATCCAGCCGACGTTCAGGCCGTTGACGCGAATGCGGTGCTTGAGCAGCGAATGCGCGACGTTGCGGGTGAGCGTCGCGAGCGCGCCCTTGGAAGCGCAATAGGCGGTGATGTGCGGTTGCCCGCCATGGGCCGACATCGACTGGATATTGATGATCGAACCCTGGATCTTTTCGCGCTTCATGATGAGCGCGGCGCCCTGGATCAAGAAGAAAGGCGCGCGGACGTTCACGTCGAAAATTTCGTTGAAGCGCTCCTCGGTGGTCTCGAAAATATTGCCGCGATCGGTGAGGGCGGCGCCATTGACGAGCACATCGATGCGGCCGTAGCGGCGATCCGCCTCGGCGATCACCTTGCGGCATTCGACGACCTTCCCCAAGTCAGCCGTGACGAAATGGGTCGGACATCCCGTCGCCGAAATTTCCTCCG
>JBAQGU010000718.1:0-4303 GCA_049287975.1 Roseiarcus sp. | reverse complement strand
ACCTATTCTCCTGGCGTGGCCACTTCTGGTTCCAGTGGCCATCTTTGGCCGTGTTCTTGATCTTCATAGTCCGCGCGACCCGTATTTATCGGCAGGAGGAGGGCGAGGAGTCGTCCAAACGCTGAGTGGCGTAGTCCGCCAAATGGGTTTGAGCCCCGGATGGTGGCCGCTGTCGAGTCCGATCGGGGCCGAGAGTCTTCGATGCCTGGGATTGATGCAGGTGGAAGCATTTATGCGCCGGTTGCAGGCGACCATCGCCTCGAATGGTCACCGAACAATACACAATTGCTTGGACAGACAGCTTGACGGCCGAAATTAGATTGCCTATGCTGAAACATTGAGCACGTCGCACTATTCCTGGGAATACTGTAAACTGTGCCAAAGTCTAGGGAGTTACATATGAAGCGGCCTACAAAAAATACCCGGAGGAGACGATTTCTGCAAATGGTCGTCGGTTTTTCGACCGTGCTGGCCATGGGAGAGATGACAGGGGAAACGGCGACGGCGGCCGACCTCAAAGTCGTTCATTTCAGCGAAGCCGTCCATAACCTGGGTTACATCAACCTGTACGTCGGGATGCATTCGGGAATTTTCACGAAAAATGGCCTCGACATGAAAGTGACTGCGGCCGGCGGCGATACGCAGACTTTCGCGGCGGTGCTCGGAGGGTCCGCGGATTTCGCGATCGGCGACGCGACGATGGCGCAGATTTCGCGCGAAAACGGCGGTCCCGGCGTGGTGGTCGGTACGGTGGTGCAGCGCGCGCATTACTTCGGCGTCTCGAAAAATCTCCAGCCGATTACCGATCCTAAACAGTTCAAGGGCTTGACGATCGTGACTTCGCCCGAGCCGAACACCAACTACAGCGTCGCCAAGCGGCTGCTCGAGAAGGCGGGCCTGAAGGTTGGCGTGGACGCCACGATCCTGCCGGTGAATCCGGGAACGGAAATCGCGGCGATGTTGGCGGGTCAGGCGGATATCGCGATCGCCTACCAGCCCAGCGTCGCGGCGGCGCAGGCGCAGGGCGCCAAGGTGGTGTTCGACTTCTCCAGCTACATCGGCCCGTTCTGCAATACCGGCATCATGGTTCTGCCCTCGACGATCCAGAAGGATCCGGCGATGGTCCAGGCGCTCGTCACTTCGTTTGAGGAAGCCTCGCGAAAGACCTATGCGGATCCGGCCTATTCGAAGCAGGTCGCGCGCATGGAATTCCCGGATCTGCCCGGCGAAGTCGTCGACGCCGCGATCGATGCCGAACTGAAGTACAAAATCCCAGCGGAATCGGTGATCACCAAGCCCGATCAGTGGAAGAACCTGATGGACATGCAGATTTATCTCGGTAACGCCAAGGGCTCGGTTCCGTTCGATCAGATCATCGACAATTCGTTCGCCGAAAAAGCGATCGCCGCGGCGAAATGAGCTGGAGGCGATGAACGGGTCCGAACCGAGCGCGATCTCGGTGGGGCCCGCGCGGGCCTCGCTTCTGTCGGCCTGGAAACTCAGCAAGAGCTACGCGACTGGCGGGAAGGTTACGCCGGTCATCGGCGAGCTGAGTCTGACCCTCGAGCCCGGCGAGATCGTGAGCGTCGTCGGCCCCTCGGGGTGCGGCAAGACCACGCTCCTGAATGTCCTATGTGGTTTGTTGGCCCCGGACGGCGGCGAGGTTCGCTGGCGGGGCGCCCGCCTCGCCGGCCAGCCGAGCGATGTCGGCTACATGCTGCAGAAGGATCTGCTGTTTCCCTGGCGTTCGGCGCTCGCCAACACGACGCTCGGGCTCGAAATTCGCAAAGTGCCGCGCGCCGCGGCGGAGAGCCGCGCAAGAGCGCTGCTGGACCAATTGGGCCTGCACGGTTTCGCCGACTTCTACCCCTCGACCCTCTCGGGCGGCATGCGTCAGCGGGTCGCGCTGGCGCGCACGCTCGTAAACGATCCCGCGATATTGCTGCTGGACGAACCGTTCGCCGCGCTGGATTTTCAGACCAAACTGCTGATCGAGAGCGACACCGCCAAGCTCGTGCGCAATACCGGACGCGCCGTGCTGCTCATCACCCATGACATCGAGGAGGCGGTTTCGCTGGCCGACCGCGTCATCGTCCTCACGGCGCGACCGACCCGGGTCAAGGCGGTCTATGATATTACGCTCGGCGAGGATCGAACCGATATGATCGCCGCGAGAGAGCATCCTCGTTTCGCCGATTACGTCAGACGCATCTGGAGCGACCTCGAGGTTTCGCGATCATGAATTCGAACCCGATCGCTTCGGCCGACGCAGGCCAGATTCTCGACCGCAAGCCGCCTGCCCCGCGGAGTCGGCGCGTCTATAACATATTTCTCACGCAGATCGCGGTTTTGACGTTGCTGCTGGCCGTCTGGGAATTTTTCACCCACGGCAACAAACTGGCGACATTCCTGTTCGCCTCGCCCTCGACGATCGGCGGCTTTCTCGGCAAGATGGCGCTCGACGGGAGCCTCTGGACCGACATGTACACCACTGGGCTGGAGACCGTGCTCGGCTTCGTGGTCGGCAATTGCATCGGCACGTTGATCGGCCTGTCGTTCTGGTATTCCCGCTTCGTATCGGCGGTGGTGCAGCCATTCATCGTAGCGTTGGGCTCCATACCGACCATCGCGCTGGCGCCGATCGTGATCATCTGGTTCGGCACCGGGCTCGCCTCGAAGATCGCGATGTCGACGCTTTCGGTCGTCGTGGTGGCGATCGTCACTTCGTACAAGGGCGCGCTCGGGGTCGATCCCGATCAGATAAATCTGATGCGCACGCTCGGCGCGCACAAGTTCCAGATCTTTCGCAAACTCGTGGTTCCGGCCTCGCTGACCGACATTTTCGCCGGGCTGAAGATGACGGTCGGGTTCGCTCTGGTGGGCGCGATCATCGGGGAGTTCATGTCCTCGTCGGACGGGCTCGGTCACGCCATCTTCAAAGCCGGTTCGCTCTACATCATACCGAAAGTCTTCGCCGCTCTGGTGGCCACCATCGCCCTCGCGCTGGTCCTCACGTTTGTCGTGGGCAAGGTCGAGCGCATGTTGACGCCGTGGCGGAGCATCGATTGAATCCTGCGTCCGAGGGGAGGCCGCGATGAACGTTACGAAGCAGCCCGGTCATGTCAAATACGCGCTTTCCGGCGACGACGCCTTTATTGCGACGGTCGATCCCGGCGAGACCTTCACAGTCGAGACCGCGATCAACATCAACGACGGGGTCATCACTCATGTCGGACAGCAGCTGACGCCCGCCGACGTCACCCTGCCGTTCGTGAACGGCGCCACCGGGCCGATCCAGATCCGCGGCGCGAAGCCGGGCGACATGCTGACCGTGGAAATTCTGGACATGAAGTTCGTCGGGCTCGGGTTCACCGCGCTCTGGCCCGGGATCGGCATGTTTCCTGACTGGGTTCGCCGCAAGGAGTTCGGTCATCACACGCGAGTCGTGGAAGTCGCGGACGGCGTGGTGCACTGGAGCGACCGTGTGAAAATTCCCGTGCGGCCGATGATCGGGGTCATCGGCGTCGCGCCCGTGCACGGAGCCGTGCTGACCATCGACAACGGAACCCATGGCGGCAATCTCGACGTTCAGGAGATAACCGTCGGCAATTCCGTCATGATGCGGGTGCAGAAGCCGGGCGCCCATTTTTTCGCCGGCGATTGCCACGCCGTTCAGGGCGATGGCGAATGCAATGGAATGGGCGCGATCGAAATCGCGACAGTGCTCACGCTGCGGACGGCCCTGTCTTCGGCGCCGGGGCGGCTCAACCATCCTCGGATCGAAACGCCGACCCATATCTGCACGCTCGGCTGCGCGCGGCCGCTCGAGGACGCGATGCGCATCGCCTTCGAAGAAATGATCAACTGGCTGGAGGACGATTGGCGCATACCAGCGCCGGAGGCCTACATGCTGCTCGGCCAAATCGCAGAGGCCCGCTGCACGCAGGTCGTGAACCCGAAATACACATACATTTGCAAGGTCGAGAAAACGATGCTCGCGGGGTTCTCGGTTTAAAGCGGGCGGGTCCAGCGAGAATTCAGAGGCAGGCGCGTGCCACCTGCCGTCCCGCCCGACGACGGCGACGATACTCGGCCGGCGGCGTTCTCGTGCGTTCGGCGCGGCGATTCCAGAGACGATTTTTTTGCGAGCGCTACTTCGCAGGGAGATAGATCCGTGAGATCGCACTGGATGGGCTCGCGGCGAGCGTCACTCGATTCGGATGCGCAGGGCACGCCGCGTACTGACGCCTCTAGTGGGCCGCGTCGTTCAAAATGAGGTCCTTTACACTGTCATTCCCGCGAA
>JBAQGU010000717.1:0-2871 GCA_049287975.1 Roseiarcus sp. | reverse complement strand
CAATATCGATATCGGCGAGATCGGCGAACGACTCGTGATACTCGATCGTCGCGAAAAGCCGGAAGCCGTGCACGCCGAGTTATCGCGGCTCTCCAAAACCCAACCATTCGCCCTGATTTTGATCGATACTCTGGCGGCCTTCTTCGACGGCGACAACATCAACGATGCGGTGCAGGGCGGTGAGTTCATCCGTCGCCTCCGCCCGCTCACTCAGATCGCCGGACTGCCGACGGTCATCGTCGCCGCGCATCCGGTCAAGAATGCAGGCGTCGATGCCCTGGTTCCTTATGGCTCTGGCGCAATCCTGAATGAGATCGACGGTAATCTGACGCTCTGGAAAAAGCCGGAAACCGGCGTCGTCTCGCTGCACTGGCAAGGAAAGCTCCGCGGCCTCGAATTTCAGCCCGTCCCGTTCCAATTCGAGATCACGGGGAGTCCCGACATGCTCGACGCGAAAGGGCGCCAAGTGCAACTGCCAACGCTTCGACCGACGACCGAGCAGTTGGCCGAAGATCGCGACGACGAAGAGGTCAGAACCGACGTCAAATTGCTTCGCGCCATGCACGCCGAGCCGAACGGAAGTCAGCTCGACTGGGCGAATGCGATCGGACGCGCAAAGTCGCTCGTGAACAAGCGGTTGAAAAAGCTCAAAGGCGAAAAAATGGTGGAGGCCTCACTCGGCAAGTGGAGCATCACAAGGAAGGGAAACATTGCGCTCGAAAAGCTGCCCTGAAAAGCGTTCACCCCCCCGGTGAACGGTCAATCAAAATCGTTCACCCCATTTCGGTGAACGAAGGGGTGAACGATGTGCCCGCAAAGGCGCGGAATATATGGCGTTCACCGGTGAACGAAGGGGTGAACGGGACCCTATATCGTTCACCGTTCACCACCTTTTCCTTTCTATAGGAAAGGTGGGGGTGAACAGGGTGACCGAAAATCTGCATGAGATGGACGACCATTTGCGCGTAATCTATGGACGACTCAATCAGCTTTACGGCATTTTTTTTTGGCCGACCAGGCGGTGATGAGAATCATTGTTGGGGCTGATGGCCGTACAGAACCCCCGATTGGCGGGGAGTGATCGAAACGTTGGCCTTCTGGCGGATTCAACCTGGACAACATCACTTGACTTGGGGCCGAACAGTCGGGGAAAAAATCGAGATCGTTGCAGAGACGCGACGAGTCATGGCCTCGGGCCTTGACGACATCCACGCAGCTCTTTTGGAAACGAGAGCAGGGCAAGAACAGGCACTAGAACAGGCGGAACCAGGCAATGCCGAAGGGTGGAAGAAGAGCAACCTCGTGGAAGAAGGGTGAGAGCGGCAACATCACCGGGCGCCCGAAGCGGCCCGACGCGATCGAGGCGAAAAAGATCGTGGCCGACGTGAAAGCCGCAGCGCGCGAACATACCCAAGACGCGCTCGATACGCTCAAGGCAGTCATGTCGGATGCAAAAGCGCCGCCGGCGGCCCGCGTGAGTGCTGCGACGGCGATGCTCGATCGTGGCTGGGGTCGCGCGAAGGAAACGGTCGACGCCAACGTTGGTGTGACCCTTGAAGCGCTGCTCCTCGCCAGATTGCCCCCTCGCAAGGACCAGCCGGTTGCTTTCGACCTCGGTCCTGTCTAGAGTGCTGCGCGAGCCGCCAACTCCACCGCAGCTGCCTCGTCGGGCCGCGGTGCCGGCCATGGACTGCCATCGAAGAGATGTTTGCGCATAGCGGCCACAACAGCGATCGGCCGTGCGGTCATTCGTCGCTGATCTGCGCCGTCGATGCGTAAATCGCGGTCAAGCGCGACGCCTCAGAAAACATCGTCGCCGCGCTCGGGCTTTCAAAAGACGGGGAAGCCGGCGCGGAAATCGTCAGCCGGCTCGTTCCCGTCGAGGACGGCAGGGATGAGGATGGCGAGCCGATCCGGTCATGCATCATCGTCGCAATCGACGCGTCCCCACCGTCGAAGGCGGCCAAGCTGTCAAGATACCAAAGCCGCACAGACTACGTAGTCCTTCAGCGTCTCCGGCGTGACCGTGATCGCCAGCCAGACAATCTGGGTCGTCGAGATAGGTCGAAAGTGCTACTTCCCGCCGGGCGGCCCGGGACGAGCAGCTCCTCCGCTCCGTTCATCAGATTGAGCGCGACGAGGATAGCTCCATCGAAATGCCGACGTTCGTAGACGAGCCCGTGCTGGGTTGCGGAGCGTAGCCGATACGAGCCGAGCGTTGTCGCTCCGGCGCAACCGGATGAGGCCGCGGTAGAGCGATAGCGTCGATTTCGGATCGCGCCCGACGTAAAGCCGGCGTGACGCTCGGGGGTCCACTGCAGCGGCGTGCGCACGGGATCACGGCCAAGCCAAACCCCGGGACATTCTTTTCCCAAGGGCCATGTACGAGAGGGGACGCGATCGGCGAGTCGGTCATGCCGATTTCTTCGCCCTGATAGATCGTCGGCGTGCCCCTCAGCGTCGACAACAACAGGCTTCGCGGGCCTGGGCGGACCCGATCCGGCTCGCCACTCAAGATTGGTCGTGATTGCCGAGAACCCAGTTCGGCCAGCCCCCCGGGTAGGCAAGGCGGCCTCACAGGCGTCGATGAGAGCGGCCAACGCATGGGGCCAGAGTTGCCTTCTCCTTGCCGCCGCGCTGCAGTTTCGATCAGGAGGCCAGCATGGCTGCGATTGACTTCGGGTTGAACGGCCGTCCGCGCTCGTTCAAGAAGCCACGAGCCGCCAATTCCGCCGCTGTTGCCCGGAGACTCAGCTTCCCGCCTTTCGGCTTCTTTCGCGCCAGCGCCTTCGCCAGTTTGACGACGTCGGGCCTTGCCTCGGCATGGCTCTTGCGCCCCTCAACTTTCACGCCGGTCGCGATGCGCTTCCG
>JBAQGU010000716.1:0-3147 GCA_049287975.1 Roseiarcus sp. | reverse complement strand
GCGACCCGCGGGCAGCGGGGCTCGCGAGCCGGGCGTTCTCGACCCGGCTCGCGCGTCGGAGGAGACCCCGGCCCGATCGATCTTTTGAACCGAGGCGCTTCGGTCGCCGGGATCGCGGCGCGAGAGGCTGAGGGCAAAGCCGCTCGGAAATGGCGCCGCAACGGCTTGAAAAGATTGAATCTGCGCCCGGAAATGGTATGGCCTCGGGAGCGTCGAACCCACAAGATATGGTACAGGGGCGCGCGGCTGACCGTGCGCAAGAATGACAACGTCGGGCAGAAATCTTCCGGCCTGTAAAGTGCTGAAAACTCAAAAAATGCGGGCAGAATCTCGATTTTTCGCGAATTGGTCCCGCAAGCCGGCGGAACGCGCCCCGCGATCGGGCACGCTCAGCGCGCGCATACCATGTCACCTGAGCGTCGGAGCGGATCGGCGGCGCGCCGTCGAAACTTGCAGAAAAAGGCGCCTAACGCTTTGAAATCGCCCGATGCAAAACTGAAATCGGCGCCGGGCGCCTGAGCCGGCCCATCGGCTGGCTGCAGCAGGGCGGTCGCCTGGTCTGGGGATGGCATGACGGACGGCGGCGCGACCGGCGCCGCCTGAGACGCCCTACCGCCCCGCCCGGCGCAGCCACTCTTCCTCGTCGACCGTCTCCACTCCGAGCTCGCGCGCCTTGGTCAGCTTAGACCCCGCCCCCGGTCCCGCGACGACGAGATCGGTCTTGGCGGAGATCGAGCCGGACACTCTGGCGCCCAACCGCTCGGCTAGCGCCTTGGCTTCGTCGCGGGTCATCCGCTCCAGCGACCCCGTGAAGACGATCGTCTTGCCCGCGAGCGGATGGCCGGAGGCGACCGCCTCCATCGGCTCGATGCGCACCTCTTCGAGCAGCGCGTCGATCGCGCTCTCGTTGCGCGGCTCGGCGAAGAAATCGGCGACGGCCTCGGCGACGACCGGGCCGATGCCCTCGATATCGAAGGTCTCCGCGGCATCTGACGCGCGCGCGGCGGCTCTGAGAGCGGCGAAGTCGCCGAAGTGGCGCGCGAGCCGCCGCGCATTGGTCTCGCCGACATGGCGGATGCCGAGCGCGTAGAGGAAGCGGTTGAGGACGATCGTCCTCCGCGCCTCGATCGCCGCGAACAGATTGCGCGCGGAGGTCTCGCCAAAACCTTCCCACTCCGCGAGCGGCGGCGCGCCCACGCCGTCGCGGGCCTGCAGCGTGAAAATGTCGGCGGCGGTCTTGATCCGGCCTTCCTTGAAGAACAGCTCAATCTGCTTGTCGCCGAGGCCTTCGATGTCGAAGGCGTTGCGCGAGCAGAAATGTTTCAAGCCCTCCACCGCCTGCGCCGCGCAGACGAGCCGGCCGGTGCAGCGGCGGACGACGTCGGCGACGCCGGTCTTCTCGTCGATCTCGCGCAGCGCCGCGGAGCCGCAGACCGGGCAGATCTCCGGGAACACATAGGGCGCGCTGTCGTTCGGCCGCTTCTCCGTCACGACCGAGAGGATCTGCGGGATCACGTCGCCGGCGCGCTGCACGACGATCGTGTCGCCGACCCGCACGTCCTTGCGCGCGATTTCGTCCTCGTTGTGCAAACTCGCATTGGCGACGACGACGCCGCCGACCGTCACCGGCTTCAGCTTCGCCACCGGCGTCAGCGCGCCGGTGCGCCCAACCTGAATTTCGATCCCCTGCACGACCGTCATGGCCTGCTCGGCGGGGAATTTGTGCGCGGTCGCCCAGCGCGGGCTGCGCGAGACGAAGCCGAGCCGCTGCTGCAAGGCGAGGCTGTCGACCTTGTAGACGACGCCATCGATGTCGTAGCCTAGATCGGCGCGGCGCGCCTCGATCTCCCGATAATGCGCGAGCATTTCCTCCACCGAATGGCAAAGCCGGGTTAGTGGATTGGTCGGCAGGCCGAAGCGACGGAACGCTTCGATGGCGCCCATCTGGGTGGTCGCGATCGGCGCGCTGAGCTCGCCCCAGGAATAGGCGAAAAATTTCAGCGGCCGCTCCGCCGTGATCCGCCGATCGAGCTGGCGCAGCGAGCCCGCGGCGAAGTTGCGCGGATTGGCGAAGGTGCGCCGGCCCGCGGCCTGCTCGCGCGCGTTGAGCGCCGCGAAATCCGCGAGCGCCATGAATACCTCGCCGCGCGCTTCCAGAACATCTGGTGCGCCGAGCAGCTGGTTCGGAATCGCCGCGATCGTTCTGACGTTGGCGGTGACGTCCTCGCCCTCGTAGCCGTCGCCGCGCGTCGCCGCCTGAACGAGCCGTCCGCCCTCGTATCGCAGGGAGCAGGACAGCCCGTCGATCTTCGGCTCCGCGACCACGTCCAGCGGCGCGTCGTCGCCCAGCGCGAGGAAACGGCGCACCCGCGCGCAAAACTCGAAAACCTCCTCGTCGGAGAAAATATTGCTGAGCGAGAGCATCGGCACGCGGTGCCGAACCTTGGCGAACTTCTCCGACGGCGCCGCGCCGACCTTTCGGCTCAGCGATTCGGCGTCCGCGAGCGCGGGGAACGCCGCCTCCAATTCGACGTAGCGCCGGCGCAGCGCGTCGTAGTCGGCGTCCGAAATCACCGGCGCGTCCTCGCCGTGATAGCGCCGGTCGTGCTCGGCGATTTCGGCGCCGAGGCGCGCATGTTCCGCACGGGCGGCATCGAGCGAAGTCTTTGGTTGCGGGGTCTTGCGGGCGGGCATGGGAGGAGATCTATCGCAACCCGCATCTCGGCGGAAGCCGAGCGCTTCAACGAAAGCCGAGCGCCTCCCCGCCCGCCGCGGCCTCGGGAGGGGTCGGGCAGCGACATAACGCCTCACGGGGTCAAGACCCGTCACTAAATTGGCTTAGTACGTCGAATAATCGACGTACCGTGCGTTTTTAGGTTGACGTTTACCACGAGGTACGTTTTTATGTCGGCATTCCTGCACAACCGACGAGGCTTTGAGGCTCAAATGCGCATCAGGGGCTTCTCCGCACTGGAGGCGGCGCGTCTGGCAGCATATCAATCGGGAGCGGACACGGGTGCTCGTTCGCTCCCGGTTGTCGGCACGCGGACTGTGGGTGGTTACCTTTCCTGCTTTGTCGAGGTTCCGTTCAGCGCCGCCACTGCTGGAACTGGTGCGGTAAAAAGAACCGCCCTTCTAGTCGGCCGC
>JBAQGU010000715.1:0-19908 GCA_049287975.1 Roseiarcus sp. | reverse complement strand
GACTACTGCCGGTGCCGTATTTGTTGATATAAAAATCAACATCCGTTTCAATTCCTTCCGTTACTACGCAGTTTTCGACATAAAGACGACCGGCAGTCAATTCAGTATTAAACTTAGATCTTAGCGAGTCGCAAAGTATAGGATTAGCTTCGACTGCCACCACAACGTCTGCTTTCTTTAGATAATAGGGAATGTCGTCGCCATTATGCGCCCCAAAGTCGTAAATAATTCTTTTCATAATTTTCGTACCCCGTCGCCCTCAATGCCGCGCGTCCGTTTGCAGTCAATGTTAGTGTAACTGCCCGTTGCGACGCACGGATGCGACCACCTGTGCACACTCACTTGAATACGTCTTCCTCCAAATGCGACAACGCCAGGGAGCCAAACGAAGTCAGGTGGTTGTCGTCCCAGAAATAGGGGCGGCCTTGTTCCGCTACTTCGCAGAAGCCGCCGTTCGTCGGCGGGCAGAAAAATGGGTAGACGTCGAATATCCGGGCTCGGCCATTAATTTCCGGCGCCTCGAATATCTGCTGCGCGCTGCTGTTTTCGCGCAAGTACGTCGTCAGACGCGGCCGGTCGTCGACATCCAGTTTGTATAACGCATTTCGCGCCAGAGTATCCGGCACTCTGAACGGCGCGCGCGGCGTATCGGATATGATGGTCACTCGGACGCTATGAGATTCGAACTTCGTGAGCGTATCCAGCAGATGGTCCATTACCGCCTCGCGCTGCGATTTCGATTTCAGGTCTCGAGCGCTGACGACGCCAGTTTCATCGACGGACTGCCAGCGCGCGTGCATCAACACGAGGCCGATCCCGAAATGATCGATCAAGTCAATCAGGCTTTCGTGCAGGCGGCGGCAGGCCTCCCTGCTGTGCGCATATTGTCCCTCCAGGCCGATGATCGGGAGACAGGCATTGGCGGCAAGTATCAGCCCGTGTCGGCCTCGCCGAAAAGCAGCCACGTCTATCCCGTCGGCCAAGGCGGCGGCGTGGCTGTCGCCGATCAATAGGAAATCGAGCTTCGCTGCTGGGTCGCCGAGCTGACAGCCGGCCATTCCGGCCAGCCGACTCGGATTCAAATCGGGCACGTCCAGGCATTTGTTTCGAAAGGCGCCCGCGTCCCATGCGCCCTCGATGGCCGGCATCCGCGCGGGAAATCCGCGGTGCAGGGTTATGATTCTCCCGACAATGATGAGGGTTATTCCGACGGCGAAGGCCGCGAGAAACACCGACGAGCGGGACAAACGCGCCCGATCGCGAAAGGGACGTTCGACCCATCGCCATGAAGCGTAAGCCACCGCAAACGAGGCCACGCTCAAGGCGAGCATCATCCATCCGCCTGCCGAAGCGCCGAATCTGAAGCGGGCGAAGGCGAATAGCGGCTGGTGCCAGAGATACGCGCTGTAACTCACCAATCCGAGCGCGACAAACGGTCGCGCGCCCAGCCATTGGCCGCATTCCGTCCTCGCTGTCGCGAACGCGATCAGCAGCGCCGAACCGCCGGCCGGCGCCAGCGACCAAAGACCCGGCAGAGGCATGTCCGGGCGGAAATAGAAGATAGCGAGAGCCAGCAACGACAGGCCGATCAACGCCAATACTTCCGCCAGGCGGGGATCGAGAGCGAGTTTGTTCCTTGGGATTAACGCGACCACGGCGCCGAATCCGAGTTCCCAGGCGCGCGTCGGCAGAAGATAAAAATCGGATTGCGGATCGACCCTAGACTGCCAATCCGCCCAACCCAGGCTGACGACCGAGAGCGCCGCCAACAACAGGGTGAGAGACCTTCTGCTCAATCCCCTCGAAAACAGCAGTAATATTGGGAAGAGTAAATAAAATTGTTCTTCCACCGCCAACGACCAAGTGTGGATGAGCGGCCACGTCTCCGTGTTCGGCGCGTAGTAATTGATTTGCCCGTTGAAGAATATATTCGAGGTGAACAGGCAAACCGAGACCACGCTCCTGCCGAAATCGGCGAATTCGCGCGGGAATAACCAAAGCCATGCAAAGGGCAGGCTGGCGATCATGACGAAATAGAGCGCTGGCAATATCCGCCGTATGCGGCGCTCATAAAAATCGATTATCGAGAAGTGGCCACCGGACATTTCCGCGTATATGTTGCCGGTGATGAGATAGCCGCTGATCACGAAAAACACATCGACGCCGACGAAGCCGCCGCCGAAAATTGGAAAGCCCGCGTGATAGAGGACGACGGGAACGACCGCCAACGCGCGGAGCCCATCGATCTCGCTTCGGTACACGGCTCGGGAAGCCGCGCGATCGATCCATGGCGAGGTCGGCGCGAGGCTATGGCCCACGCGGGGGAGGGCGTTTTCAATCATTCGCGTCGGGGCGTGCGCAACATAATGGGGACTTGATTTACTCACGATGATTTCGGGGCTGACGGGGGTTGCAAGACATAGCCGTCTCGCACACAAATAGAGTCAACCGAGGTTGGTATGTTGTCGTCCTTAATATTGATAATCGATACCACGTCGACATTTGATAATTTACCGGTACGGCCAAAATGGAGTCTAGCAAGATATTTACTATAACTTGGTTTTCCCGCGAAACCATTGGGGCTTCTGACTATACCGCAAAAATCAGTAGCTCTGTCGCGCGTTCTAACCACTAGCGGAGCCCAAATAAATGCGTCGCTGCCTTGGACTTCCGTCTTGAGCGAAACGGCTTCAGAAATGGTGTGCTTTTCCGCCTCGGTCAACGCGCGCCTTGGAGCAGCCGCGGATTCCGCTGTCGGCTCCATGGGTAGCAATAAATTTGACATACAGCCGGTCAGCAAACTCGAAGCTAGGATTATCGCGAAGTTTCGCTTACTCATCTCGTACTTAGACCCTATGATGCCCGGTATGGAACGAGCAGGCGAGCGAGGACTGCTCGGGACCGATAGTGGCGCGGCAATTCAATGGCAAGCCAGTACGCGCTAGAGGTTGGCTCCCTCCCTGATATCACGTTGGAACGCCTAGGGGCAGACTTAGCCTTTTCATAAAACCGGGAATTCCTGGCGGTTGGGTTTCGCGTTCGATTTCGGATGGCGGTCCACGCACAGAGGCAGCGCCGCTCGGCCGCGATCGTATGTCTCCCGGCATCAATATCTCTTAGTAAGCTGATTTATATAGTTGAACAGCCGAACTCGATTGCGCGGATGCGTAATGAACGGCCGACCGATCTTCAAATCTGGCTCATGCTTCAGCCACTGGTCGATGCGCCAATGCATATATCGCTTCGTGCTGCGGCGAAAATAATGCTGAAACAACGGACGCATCTCGGCGACCGGCGCCTGATGTAGCCGAAAACTCTCGGAAAAAGAAATCTGCTCGATCTTGAACGACCTGTTGCCCGCGTCCAGCATCGCATCGATCAGCGCGATCGCGTCTTCCATTGCGCCGAGGTGTCGCGTCGGACGCGCCGCGACCAGCCCGCTGTTATACATGAGGGAATGGACCGAGTCGTAGGTGTAGCCGCCGGCGTGCGGCAGCTCGGCTCGAAAACCCGCTATTTCGGGATAGGGATCATGCTCTTCGAAAGCGTCCATCGCCGCGCCTGAGGCGAGCGCTTTGCCGAGCGCGTCCGCGAAGCCAGGCAAGATATAGGAATCGGTGTCGAGCAGAACGCAATCGTCGTCGTTCGATTTCAGCGCGTCCAGCAGCACGCAGGCCTTGATGCGATGCGGCAGCGCGCCGTGCCGGGTCATCGCGCCGACGTCTGCTGAAATGTCGCGGGCGCGAACACGCTCATGAAGATGGTCGTAAGTCCGCGACTTGTCGGTATAGACGACGACCCGCGCGTCGCCGCCCGGATATTCGGCCAGCAGCGTCGAAAGGCTGTAGCGCAATTCCCTCGCGAGATAGGGCGAGGGGCCGTAGTCGATGTAGAGGAAGGACGGCATCCTGGCGCCTAACCCTTTTTCATTCGAGGAGGCCAGAGGCCGTTGTATGATTGCTAGGTCAACTCCGCGGTCATTGCGAGCGCAGCGAGGCAATCCAGGGGGCACAGCACGCGGCCCCTGGATTGCTTCGTCGCAAGGGCTCTTCGCAATGACGGTCAATGGCCGTGTTCGAGTTCCCCAACTCGACTTTCTTATCCTGGGCTTCGACTGAGCAGGTTTCGCTTGCCTTGCCAACGGGATGACTGCCGGCTCGGGAACCTCGATCCAACCTCGGTTTTCCGTCTCTTGACGACCCATCTTCGGCGGCGCAGGTTTCGGCTTCCTTGGGCTCGGCGCCGGAAGTCCGGGCGTCCGACAACGGGAGGGAACGACATGAACTCGAAGCCCGCCGATCAGGTGTTTTCCAAAGCAGTCGCAGTGACAGGGTTCGGAGAATCGGGCAGCGGACTCGCGTCACGCCGAGACCTGCTGATGGCTCCGCTGCTGGCGGCGCTACCTCTGGCGCTTCTCACGGAACAGGCGGGAGCGGCGCCGGATCCGACCATGACGATCGTCAAGCCGCAGGATCAACTCACCTGGGTCGACATGTTCAATTCAGGCGAGGGCGCGAAGATATATGCCGCGGGGGGAAAGATAGTCTCGACGGCAAACCTCTACGGCGAGACCTCGAAGCCGGGCATCTATTACGTTCTGATCAAATGGTATCCTGGCTTCATGAGCGCCCCGCATTGGTACGAAACCGACCGTTTGTGCGTCGTCGTCTCGGGAACCTGGTGGGTCACGAGCGGCGAAACCTTCGATCCCGACAGCACCGTTCCCGCGCCCGCCGGAACCTTCGTTCGCCGCGTGGCGAAGACCCCGCACTACGACGGGGTGAAGTCGGACGGCAAGGAGCCGGCGACGATCGCGATTTGCGGCATGGGTCCGATCACTGCGCACTGGCTCGAGTCGGACAAGCCGGGGTGGCGGAAGGCGTGAGACCTTGGGCGGCGAGCCGCCCCAAGCGGTCGAAATAACGTGAGCCGAGCGGTCACGAGTTCGTCGGGCCGGGAGCGAGATCGAAGGAAGACAGATAAAGCCGCATTGCCAAACATGCCCATGTCGGAACGAAAAGAGAACAGAGTGCGCTCCATGACTGCCGTCGCCTTGTTCTACGCGCATCTCGAGCGGTAAACATCGACCGCGGCGGCGACCAGCGCGGCGTTTCCGGAGGCGATCGCTCCGCCTGGCAACAGACTGCCATCTTCGAGACCCACTCGGGTGGACCACCGTCGATCCGCGGCGAGGGTGATGAATTGCCACACCGTGGCGTCGAGGCCATTCAAGGCAAGAGGACGTCGCAACTCGGCGCGGTCCAGGACCGCAACGATGCCATCAGCGACCGTCAGCGCCTCGCCTATGTTCTGCTCGCAGATTTCGATCAGAATCCGCAAAACCCGCTTGCCGAAGTCCAGCTTCACGAGACGCTCGGCGTCGGCGACGCAGGCAAGCCCGGCCTCGATGGCGATACCGCACCGCCGCAACTTTTCCATCACTGCCGGGGCCGCGTGTTCTCCAAGGTTGATCGAAGCGTAGTCGGGCAGCTCATCCCAAGCGTCGATCGAGGCCAGCGTCCGAGCTTCGTCGCGTTCGATCCACTCGGCGGTAGACACGCCAATGAGCGTGCCAGGACATGCACGGCGCAGGGCCAACACAGTGGCGTTCATCGCAGTCGGCCCGAGACTCTCTCGCCTGTCGGGGCCACGCGGGTGCAAGTGCAACTCAGCCGCGCCGGCAGCGACGCAAGACGCGCCGTCTCGCGCCATGGCCTCGACCTTCAGAGGGAGGGCAGGGTGGAAGTCGACGTCGCGCGCGCCGTTCATGCACGCTTGTACGATCATTCGCTCATACCATGGATGTTTGGAATTGGCCCTTTCGTCATATAGCATTAAACAACGGAGATTCCAGGCGTCACACGACGCGAAAGCCTCGCTCTTCGTCATCGCGAGCAAAGCGAAGCGACCCAGACTAAGGTCTCCACCTGCGGCTTAGTCTGGATTGCTTCGCTTTGCTCGCAATGACGGTCGAACAGTTATGGAGGCGGAAACTCATCATCAAAACTCAGAGATCTTCGGTTCGAATTGGCCGCGGTTCGATTTCCGCGCGCGGCTCCTCGGCGGGCGTCGCTCTTTCCCAATCCCGCGCACGGTGTATCCGGTGCAGCAACCCGTCCCGACAGCCCTCGAACACCACATAGAACGCCAGCGCGATGTAGCCCCAGGCGACCAATTCCAGAAATTGCAGCAATCCGCCGTCGAACACCGCCATAGCGCCATAGGTCGCGATCAGCTGGAGATTGGCGTAGAACACCGCGAACAAATTGAACGAGCACAGCGCGAAGCCGCCTGCCGCTAAGCCCATGACGAAGAAGCTCAGCAGCGCGGGACCGTGGCACAGACGGTTCAAAAGTCGGAGCGGCATCATGGAACGGCTATAGCCCGGCGCCGAATTATTGTCATGACCGGCGGGCGAAGCGCTACCCGCTGTTGCGCAGCCCGGCCGAGATGCCGTTGATCGTCAATTGAATGCCTGTCAGGACTTTCTCGCTCGTCGAATGCGCGCGATGCAGTTTCAGCAGTTCGACCTGCACGTGATTGAGCGGGTCGAGATAAGGGAAACGGTTGCGGATCGAGCGCAGCAGCAGCGGATTGTGCTCGAGCAGATGCGTCTGCTCCATGATCGCGTTGAGCGCGTTCACGGAGTCGTGCCATTCCCGGGAAATGCGCGAGAAGATCGCCTCACGCAATGCGACGTCGGGAACGAGCTGCGCGTAGCGCGACGCGATGGCGAGGCTCGACTTCGAGAGCACCATGTCCATGTTGGACAGCGTCGTGCGGAAGAAGGGCCAGTTCTTGTACATCGCGCGCAGATGTTCGAGCCCGTGTTCGGGGTCGGCGTCGATGAACTCTTCGACCGCGGAGCCGAAGCCGAACCAGCCTGGCAGCATCAGCCGGCACTGCGCCCAGGAGAACACCCACGGGATCGCGCGCAGATCCTCGATCGCCTGGGTCTTCTTGCGCGAGGCGGGACGCGAGCCGATGTTCAGCGTCGCGATTTCGGTGATGACCGTAGAGGACCAGAAATATTTCACGAAACCCTCGGTTTCGTAGACGAGCCCGCGATAGGCCTTGTAAGCGCTGCCGGAAAGAGTCTCCATCGTTTCGAGATAGCCCGGGTCGGGCGCGGCGACCTGCTCCTGCAGCAAGGTCGCCTCCAGCGTCGCCGAAGCCAGTGTTTCCAGGTTGCGGCGGCCGACCTCCCCGCTCGAATATTTGCTCGAGATGATTTCGCCCTGCTCGGTGATGCGGATTTGCCCCTGCACCGCGCCGCCTGGCTGCGCGAGGATCGCGTCATAGCTCGGTCCGCCGCCGCGTCCGACCGAACCGCCGCGGCCGTGGAACAGCCGGATGCGCACGCCGTGACGCCTGAAGACCTCGACCAACCCGATTTCGGCCTTGTACAGCTCCCAACCCGAGGTGAGAAAGCCGCCGTCCTTGTTGGAATCGGAATAGCCGAGCATGACCTCCTGCTCAGCGCCGAGATCGTCGACGAGGCGGCGATATTCGGGCAGCGCGAGCAGGCGGTCCATCACGGCGACGCAGGCGCGCAAGTCCTCGATTGTCTCGAACAGCGGGACCATGTTGAGCTGGGCGCGCCCGTCGGCACTGACCAGGCCGACCTCCTTGAGCAACAGCGCGAGCTCCAGCATGTCGGAGACGCCTTGGCACTTGGAAATTATGCTGGTGCGAATGCCGCCCGCGCCATATTTGCGCCGAATCGACGCGGCCGTTCGGAACAGGTCGAGTTCGCCGGTCGTCTCTTCGCTATATTTGAAGAACGGCGAGACCAGCGGTCGCGGCGAGCGCAATTCTTCGCGCAAGAGCGCTATGCGCCCCTCTTCGTCCAGCTCGAGATATTTCGTTCCGGGTACGGCGGCGGCGAGCAGTTCGGCGACCGTCCGCTCATGGACGTCGGAATTCTGCCTGAGGTCGAGTGGCGCCAAGTGGAAGCCGAACACGTGGACCGCGCGCCTCAAGGCCCGCAGCCGGCCACGCGAGAGGATTGCGCCGCCATTGGCCTCCAGCGAATGTGCGATGACGGCGAGATCGGCGCTGAACTCCTCGACGCTTCCGTAGGCGGGGGCGTCCTTGACGGGCTGCCGCAGGGCGGAGACATGATCGAGTTCGTGCGAGGTCTTGGCGACCCGCGAATAAATGCCGGTGATCGCGCGCCGATACGGCTCGTCATGCCGCGCCGCGGAAGAGTCTGTCGAGCGATCGGCGAGCGCCTTCAGCTCGTCGGTCACCCGCATCAGCGTAGCGCTGAGGGACAGTTCGCCGCCCAGCTCGTGCAGCTCCTCGAGATAAAATTGCAGCGCTCGCGCGCTCTGCAGCCGCATCGCCTCGCCGAGAACCTGGGCGGTGACGAACGGGTTGCCGTCGCGGTCGCCGCCGATCCAGGACCCGACGCGAAGGAACGAGGCGATTCGCTTGGGCGCCCCCTTCGGCTCCATGCGCGCGAGCTCGTCCTCGATCGCGCCATGGATGCGCGGCAATTCGCGGAAGAACGTGTAGTCGTAATAGGTGAGCCCGTTGGCGACCTCGTCGATCACCCTCAGCCGCGTCTGCCGCAACATGTTAGTGCGCCAGAGCAGCAGGATCGCGCGGCGGAGCTGCTCCTCGCTCCGGGCCAATTCGGCGTCGTCGCCCACCTGCCGCTCTCGCGCATCGAGCAGCGCGGCGATTTCGAGTTCCCGCGTCAGCGTGCTCTTGCGCCGCACCTCGGTCGGATGCGCTGTCAGCACGGGGCTGACCAGAGCGTGGTCGAAGAAGTCTCGTAGCGCCTTCGCGCCGAGGCCCGCTTCGTGCGCGCGGTTGAAGGCATAAGCGAGCGATCCCGGACGCGGCGGCGAGCGCTCGAGCACGTGCGCTCTATTGCGGCGGATGTGGTGCTGGTCCTCGGCGATGTTGGACAGGTGCGAGAAATAGCTGAAGGCCCTGACGATCGTGAGGGTCTGGTCGGCGTCGAGGCTGTCGAGAATCGCCGCCAGCTCGCGCCGCGCAGAGACCTCGTTGTCCCTGTGGAAGCGGATCGAGGCGAGCCGGATGCGTTCGATGATGTCGAAGACTTCGCCGCCCTGTTGCTCGCGCACGGTGTCGCCGAGGATGCGGCCGAGCAGACGGATGTCGTCTTTCAGCGGCGCGTCCTTCGGGTCGTCCTCACGCGGCGAGGGCGCGCGCGCCTCCACGACGGCGGCCAGCCTGGCCGATTTCGTCTTCATTGCGTGGGTTTTGGCTTTCTCGAGCGAGCCGGGCATAGGCGAATTCCCGATCAGCCGGCAGCGGAGCCGGTCAAGGAGACTAAGGTCTTGGCGCGAGGCATCATGACGCGAGGCGAGCGTAGAGCGCCCCGCCGAAATTATGCAAGCGCCGCGCCAAGGCGTGCGCGCAAGGCGTCCAAGTCGCGCAGCGCGCATTCGTAGACGACGATCGTGCGCCATCCCTGCGCTGCAAGCGCTTTCAGGTTCGCTTCGTCGCGGGCGCGATTGCGAGCGATCTTGGCGGACCAATAGGCCGCATTGGTCCGCGGGGCCCGCGCGCCGCGCGCGCAATCGTGCCCGTGCCAGAAGCAGCCGTGGACGAAAATGGCGAGGCGGCGTCGCCCGTAGGCGACGTCCGGCTTACCCGGCAGGTCGACGCGATAGAGCCGATATCCCGGCGCGATCGACCGAAGCAGCTTGCGAACGACGAGCTCCGGTTTGGTGTCGCGGGATTTGACCGCGCGCATGATCGCGGAGCGCTCTGGGGAAGGCGAATTCCCGACGCTATCCGCTCCCCTCTCCGCCTCTCGCGGGGAGGGGCCAGGGGCGGGACCATCCGCTCCGTTGCGCGACGGCTTCGGAGCTCGAGGAAGCGGCGAGCGCCCCACCGCTAACCCCTTGTAAGGACGGGGAGCGGATTCCCCGGCGCGACGCCGTTGCTCAAGCCTTGACCACCATCCCAGCATAAAGGTCCGGCACGTACATTTCCTTCGGGATCGTCTCGCGGTGGTAGTGCGGGTCGTGAACGCGCGCGGGCAGCACGGGGTTCACGTGCGGGACTTCCTGGTAGGGAATCTGCGTGAGGAGATGGGCGATGCAGTTGAGGCGCGCGCGCTTCTTGTCGATGGCCTCGACGACATGCCAGGGCGCCTCGGGGATGTGGGTCCGCTCGAACATCGTCTCCTTGGCCTTGGTGTACTGCTCCCAGCGCCGGCGCGACTCGAGGTCCATCGGGCTCAATTTCCACTGCTTGAGCGGATCGTGGATTCGCATCAAGAAGCGCAGATTCTGTTCCTCGTCGGTGATCGAGAACCAATATTTGAGCAGGACGATGCCCGAGCGCACCAGCATGCGCTCGAACTCCGGCGCGGACTGGAAAAACTCCTCGTATTCCGCGTCGGCGCAGAAACCCATGACGCGCTCGACGCCGGCGCGGTTGTACCAGCTGCGGTCGAACAACACGATTTCGCCGCCGCCGGGCAGATGCGCGGCGTAGCGCTGGAAATACCATTGGCTGCGCTCGCGCGCACTCGGCGCCGGCAGCGCCGCGACGCGGCAGACGCGCGGATTGAGCCGTTGCGTGATGCGCTTGATGACGCCGCCCTTGCCTGCGGAATCGCGCCCCTCGAACAGCACGACTATCTTGAGCTTCTTATCCACGACCCAGTCCTGCAGCTTGATCAGTTCACGCTGCAGCCGCAGCAACTCCTTGAAGTAGAATTTCCGATCCAGCGTCTCGAGTTCGGGATGGTCGGCGACCTCATCCATCATCTCGGCGACGCGCTCGTCGTCGATTTCCAGCTCCATCTCTTCATCGAGATCGTCGACGATTTCGCTATGGATGCGCTTGAAGAGCGTGGTCGATTTCTCAGGCCTGTCACTGTCCATTGCCGAGCACTCCCCCTTTGAGCCGCGTTCCGGGACCTCTGAGCATCGGGTGCGAGGCTGCGATAGTTATGTTACGGATTCGCGACAGTCCAGAATCGCCGCTTCGAATCCTTCACCGCCGTGTCACACGAAATGGCGATTTTGCGATGCCGCCTTCCGAAAGGTCCCCGATGAACACGGTCGCGAATATCGCCCATCGCCTGCACGATGAAGAGGTCAAGCTGCTCGCCCAACTGCGGGCCAAGCGCCGCGAGGCCAAGACGAAGGCCGCGGTAGAGAACACAATGGGCGATCGCGTCGCCGACTGGGTCGCAGCGACGATGGGCTCCTGGAATTTCATCATCATTCAGAGCGTGATCCTGTTCATCTGGATCGTTTTGAACGTGACGGCCTACGTCCAGCAGTGGGACCCCTATCCCTTCATCCTCTTGAACCTCGTGCTGTCGTTCCAGGCCGCCTATGCCGCGCCGGTCATCATGATGAGCCAGAATCGCCAGGCCGCGATCGATCGCCAGGCCGCGCAAAACGACTATCAGATCAACGCGAAGGCCGAACTCGAGATCGAACTCCTGCACCAGAAGCTCGATCTTCTGCGGGAGACCGAGGTTTCGGAGCTCATCCAGGTGATCCGCCGGCTCGAGGCGCGCCTGCCGCCTAGCGAACGCGGCGAGATCGAGGCTGGCTTGGGCGGCGCCGCGACGAAGATATTCTGAGTCACGCCGCCCCGTCTATGTCCCACTTCTCGGCGCTGGCGCCGGCGAGTTCGCGCACGCGTTTCTCGTCGCGTCCAAATTCTGCGGCGTCGCCTTCGTAGACCACTCTACCGTCGTCGAGCACATAGGCGCGGTCCGCGATCTCCACTGCGGCGCGGACGTTCTGCTCGACCAGCAGCACCGAAACGCCCTCCTCGCGTGCGGCTCCGATGATCCGGAACACGCTCTCGACGATGAGCGGCGCCAGGCCTTGGCTGGGCTCGTCGAGCATTAGCAGCTTCGGGTTCAGCAGCAGGGCGCGTGAAATGGACAGCATCTCCTGCTCGCCGCCCGACAACTGGCTGCCCTTGTTCGACTTGCGTTCCGCCAGGCGCGGGAAAGCCTCGTAGATGCGCGCGATCGTCCAGGGTCCCGGCCGCTCCGCCGGCACCTTCAGGTTTTCCTCGACGGTCAGGTTGGCGAAGACGCGGCGGCCCTCCGGCACGTAGCCGGCGCCGGCGGCGGCGATCCGGTAGGGCGGAAAGCCCGTCACGTCGGCGTCGAACAGTCGCACAGTGCCTTCGCGCGGCGGCGTCAGCCCCATCAGGCTGCGCAACGTCGTCGTCTTTCCCGCACCGTTGCGGCCCAGCAAGGCAACAATCTCCCCCTGCCGAACCTCGAGCGAGACCCCGTGCAAAATGTGACTCTTGCCGTAATACGTATGCAGTCCCTCGGCGCGAATCGCTATCATGCCGCCGCCTTGCCGAGATAGGCCGCTTGCACCGCTTCGCTACGAGCGATGTCCTCCGGCGCGCCTTCCGCCAGAACCTTGCCCTCGGCCAGCACCATGATGCGGTCGGCGAGATTGAACACGACCCGCATGTCGTGCTCGATCAGCATGATCGTCAGGCCCTCCTGTCTGTGCAGACGGCGGATGAGACGCGAGATCTCGAAAGTTTCCTGGTCCCCCATGCCAGCTGTCGGTTCGTCGAGCATGAGAAGACGCGGGCGCAGCGCGAGCGACATCATGATTTCCGTCGCACGTTGGTCCCCATGCGAAAGCGCCCCGACGCGCAGATGGCGCTTGGCCGTCAAACCGGCTAGGCGCAGCAGACCGGCAACGCGATCATCTACCTGCCGGCGCGCGACGCGGCCGATCCAAGGCCGTAGGCCATAGCCGGCGGCGACCTCGACCGCGATGCGAAGATTGTCGCCGACGCCGAGTTCCGGGAAAACTTCGGTGACCTGAAACGTGCGCGCCATGCCCCTGGCGACTCGCGCCTCCGGCGACAGCGCGGAGATGTCCTCGTCCTCCAGCTTGATCGCGCCCGAACTCGGGGCGAAAAAGCCACTGATGAGGTTGAAGAACGTGGTCTTGCCCGCGCCGTTCGGGCCGATGATCGCGCGCAGTTCGCCGGGTTCGATCGCCAGCGAAACGCCGTCGACGGCGATCAGGCTGCCGAAATGCTTGGAGACGTCGTCGACCCTGAGCAGGCTCATGCCGCCGCCTTGCCGCGGAAAACCCCGAGGATGCCGCGCGGGAAAAACCTGACGACGAGCACGAAGACGAGGCCGATCACCGACATCCAGTTCTCGGTGCGGCTGGAAACATAGTCTTGCAGCGCGACGAAAACGGCCGCGCCGATCAGCGGCCCCCAGAACGAGCGCATGCCGCCCAGCACCGCCATGATGACGAAATTGCCGGATTGATCGAAACGCAGCGCGCGCGGGTCGGTGAAATTGTTCAAGAGCGCATAGAGCGAGCCGGCGACGCTGACGAATACGCACGAAATCACGAAGGACAGCCAGATATGGCGTTCGATCGGGATGCCGAGGAAGCGGGCGCGACGTTCGTTCTCGCGAATGGCGAGCAGCGTGCGCCCGTACGGGGACGCCAGCAAGAGCGCCATGATCCCGACGCAGACCGCGAATATCACCAGCGCGAAATAGTAGAACGCTTTGTCTTCGCCGTAGATGTCGAGCTGGGTAAAGCCGAGGTCGATGGGCATGCGATGCCAGCCCGTCAGCCCGTCGTCTCCGCCGGTGACCGTGTTCCAGCGAAACGCGATGAAATAGAAAACCTGCCCGAACGCGATCGTGACCATGGCGAAATAGACGCCGCGCCGCCTCACGATGACGGCGCCGATGAGCGCAGCCGCGATCGTCGCGGCGGCGACGCCGACCGCCATGCCGAGCCAGGTGTTCGGCGCGATGTATTTTATGGCCATCGCCGTGCCGTAGGCGCCGAGGCCGAAATAGGCGGCGTGGCCGAACGAGAGGACGCCGGTGAAGCCGAGCAGGAAATTGAGCGACATCGCCGCCAGCCCCATCACGACGACACGGGTGGCGAGTTCGGTATAGCCGCCGATCGCGCCCATCCAATAGGGCATCGTGAGCAGCAGCGCCCATATGACGACGTCGAATGCGCGCCGGCCGTTCGCGCTCAATGGATTCTTCCTTCTTCGCCGAGTAGTCCGCGGGGGCGCAGCAACAACACGAGGCCCATCATTACGTAGATCACGGCTTCGCTCGCCGAGGGGAAGAATACGGTCGTCAGCCCGGACGCGACCCCGATCAAAAGCCCGCCGAGCAACGTGCCGAGCAGGCTGCCCAATCCGCCGACGATGATCGCCACGAAGCTCGGCATCAGCAGCGAAGCGCCCATCGTCGGCGAAAGCCCGAGCAGACCCGCCGCGAGCACCCCCGCCAGCCCGGCGATATAGATGCCGATCCCGAAGTTGAGGCTCCGCAACACCCGGACGTTGACCCCGAGCGTCGATACCGTGTCGAGGTCGCGGGTGCCCGCCCGTATCCGCATCCCGAGGCGCGTGTAGCCGAGGATGCCGAACAGGCCGGCGACGGCGATCGCGACCAGGATGATCATGAAGACGCGATATCCCGTGAGGA
Organism: Roseiarcus sp.; assembly: GCA_049287975.1. Classification (GTDB taxonomy): domain Bacteria; phylum Pseudomonadota; class Alphaproteobacteria; order Rhizobiales; family Beijerinckiaceae; genus Roseiarcus. Next base: position 5,435 of record JBAQGU010000715.1, on the reverse strand, counting down.
AGAAGTATTCGCTGCTGAGCGGCGAAGTGAGCCAGCCCGGAACCTGAAACGGCACGCTCTGCGCGCCCCAGATCAGCCGCGTCACGTCCTCGAAAATGTAGGCGAGCCCGAAAGTCAGCAAGAGCCCGTAGAGCGGGTCGCCGCCGTAGAGCGGCCGGATCAGCACGCGTTCGACGACGAGGCCCAGCATCGCCGTCAGTATCGGCGCCGCGATCAGCGCGCCCCAGAAGCCGATATAGGGCATCAGCGAATAGGCGAGGTAGGCGCCCAGCGCGAGAAAGCCGCCGTGAGCGAAATTGATCACCCCGCTGAGGTTGAGGATGAGCGAAAGACCCAGCGCCATCAGCGCGTAGAACGCCCCGACGATGAGGCCGTTGAAGACGTCGAAGAGGATGAGCTGGGTCATGCGCCGAGCGGCCGGCGCGGAGTCGTCATGCCGGCCAAGTCATCTTGCAGCCGCTCTCCTCGACCGATTCGGCGATTTCGGCGCCATTGACGACCTTTGTCACCTTAAAGAGATCGTCCGGCGCATCGCCGCTCGCCTGGGCGTTGCCCACGTAGAGCGTCGCGAGGAGCTGGTTCTGACCCGCGCGATAGAAAGCCTTGTTCGGCGAGAGAGCGATCTCCGGCGGCAACTCGAAGCCCTGCAACGCCTTCGCCATCGCTACCGCGTCGAGCGACTTCGCGCCGGCCGCCGCATGCGCGCACGTCCAGACCGACACGTACCCGAACCAAGTGCGCGCGGTCGGGACGCGGCCGGTCTTCTTCTTGATCGTATCCACGAATTCCGCAACGTGCGGCACGCCGGGCTGCTTCCAGTACCATTCCATGACCCAAGTGCCGATGCGCGCTTCCGGCGGCAAGCCTTCGAGCGGCTCCATCTCCTGTTGTGCGCCGGCCAGATGAACTTTCTTTTCCAGCCCGAACTGGACCGCCTGTTTCAGCGCGTTTATCATGTCGTCGCCTTGGGTCAGGAACACGATGACGTCCGGGTTCGCCGCCTGCGCCTTGATGAGATAAGAAGAAAAGTCCGTCGTGCCGAGCGGCGCCAGGTCTCCGCCGACGCGCGTGCCGCCGAACTTTGCAGAGGCCTTGATCATGCCGGCTTCCAGCGTGTGCCCGAAGGCGTAGTCGGGCGTGATGTAGTAGAACTTCTTGCCGTAGTCCTTGACGAGCGCGCTCGCGACCGCCGCGGCCTCCATCTGCGTGGTGTTGCAAACGCGGAAGACGTTCCAATGGCAGGAGGAACCAGTGACCGCGTCGGTATGACCGCCCGGCACGATGTGCAGGATTTTCTTCTCGTTGGAAACCTGCGCCATCGCCAGCGCGAGCGCCGAATTGACGTTGCCGAGCAGGAAATCGACCTTATCGTTGTCGATCAGCTTGCGCGCCTTCTGCACTGCCGTGCCGGCGTCGCCGCTGGTGGAATCCTCGACGACCAACTCGACTTGCCGCCCGAGAATTCCGCCCTTGGCGTTGATTTGCTCGACGCCGAGTTGAAAGCCGACCAGCTCGTTCTTGCCCGGAGCCGCGTAGGTGCCGGTCAGCGGATTGTCCACCCCGATCTTCACGCTGTCGGCTGCGCGCGCGCGTATCACGAAGGGGCTGGCGACCTGCGACGCGCCGAGGACGAGCCCCGCTTGCAACAGCTTGCGGCGGCCAATCGGATTCATGAAGCTATCGTTGGGCAATTTCGTCTCCCTTTCCGCAGGGCGGCCGCGCGATTTCCTCGTACGGTCCTTCGGTTCCGTTGCGTGGATGTTATCTGATCACGTTAGCCCTACGCCGCGACCGGTCAAGCGCGATTTCGGTCGCCTAGAAAAAAGTATAACATGCGATCCAGTCTCCGATCCGCGAAGGCGGCGCCCGAGCCGTCGAGGCCAAACGAGGCGGCGCGAGCCAAACCCGGCGATTGCGGTCGCCGGCGGCGAAGCCCTCGCGGAAATCGAAGAAGATGTACAAGGTAATGCGCTCAAACGCGTCGCGGCGCCTTCACGCCGGCCATGTCATCTTGCAACCGCTCTCCTCCAGGGTTCCCATGATATCGGCGCCGTTGATGACCCTGGTCACCTTGAAGAGATCGTCCGCCGTGTCGCCGCTCGCCTGGGCGTTGCCGACGTAGAGGCTGGCGATGAACTGGTTCTGCCCAGTGCGGTAGAAGGCCTTGTTCGGCGACAACGCGATCTCCGGCGGCAGCTCGAAGCCTTGCAGCGCCTTGGCCATCGCGACCGCATCCAGCGACTTGGCGCTCGCCGCCGCGAGCGCGCAAGTCCATCCTGAAACGAAGCCGAACCACGTTCGCGCGGACGGCGGCTTGCCCGTTCGCTTCTTGATCGTCTCGACGAATTCGGCGACATGCGGAACGCCCGGCTGCTTCCAGTACCATTCCATCACCCAGGTCCCGATCCGCGCCTCGGGCGGCAGGCCCCAAAGATTCTCCAGTTCCTGCAGCGAGCCGGCCAGGTGGACCTTATGCTCGAGTCCGAACTGTACGGCCTGCTTCAGCGCGTTCACCATGTCGTCGCCGCCCACTAGGAACACGATGACGTCCGGGTTCGCCGCCTGCGCCTTGATGAGATAGGACGAGAAATCCACCGTGCCGAGCGGCGCCAGGTCTCCGCCCACGCGCACGCCGCCGAGCGCGGCGCTCGCCTTGATCAGGCCGGCTTCCATACTGTGTCCGTAGGCGTAATCCGGCGTGATGTAGTAGAATTTCTTGCCGTAATCCTTGATCAGCGCGCTCGCCACCGCCGCCGCCAGGGTCTGCGTCATGTTGCAGACGCGGAAGACGTTCCAATGGCAGGACGCGCCCGTCACCGCGTCGGTATGCCCGCCGGGAACCACGTGCAGGATTCTCTTTTCGTAGGAAACCTGAGCCATTGCGAGCGAAAGCGCGGAGTTCACGTTGCCGAGCAGGAAATCGACCTTGTCGCCGTCGATCAGCTTGCGCGCCTTCTGTACTGCCGTCCCGGCGTCGCCGCTGGTGGAGTCCTCGACCACCAATTCGACGTTCCGCCCGAGAATTCCGCCCTTGGCGTTGATCTGGTCGACGGCGAGCTGAATGCCGACCTGCTCGTTCTTTCCGAGGGCGGCGTAGGTTCCGGTCAGGGTGTTGTCCACCCCGATCTTGACGCTGTCGGCGGCGCGCGCGCGCCAAACGAAGGGACTGGCGACCTGGGCCGCGGCGACGACGAGGCCCGCCCGCAACAGGTTGCGGCGCGGAATCGGATTCATGACGCTGTGGTTGGGCATTTTCGTCTCCCTATCGGCGGTCGCTCGCGCCAGTCATCTCGGTGCGCGATTCCGTTTATTGGTTGTGATTTGGGAAGTGTCATCCCGACGTCGCGCCGCGTCAAGCAGCATTTGGTCGTATGCCGTGAGGCCCACGACGCCGCGGCGCCGGCCGCGAAACCCGGTGGCAGAGGGGCCGAGCAAAAGATCCTGAAGGCGTCGCGGCGTCCTGGGGGCGCATTCGCGAACATGCCAGGCAAAAATCCGGGAAATCCGTCAGGAACCCAAGCCGCCGACCGCTTGTTCATATTCGATACGATTTTTCGGCGCAGCCGGGCGTGGAGAAAGAACTTGACCTCTGTCGATGATGTGGACGCCCCGCCGCAACCCTCTTTAGGAACGATGGCTCTCCTGATAGCTGCCGGCGTGGCTGTGGAAGTATTCCTGCCCCGTCGCATAGGCGAGCGTTTCCCCGCGCCGCCCGCAATCGAACAGGGTCCGCCACGCCGTATATCGGCGCGCGAGATCGCCGACGCCCAGCCGGCTCGTGACAAGAGTCCCGCCACCCTCATTCAGATCGCCAAGGACGTCTTTGTCAGAATCGGCAAGGACAATCTGAGCCTGGTCGCCGCGGGCGTCGCCTTTTACGCCATGACCGCGATCTTTCCCGCGATCGCCGCTTTCGTCTCCATTTACGGACTGTTCGCCGATCCCGCCAAGGTCCAGGACCAGGTCGCCAGTCTTTCCAGTCTGCTGCCCGCGGCTTCCCTCAAATTGCTGACGGACGCCCTGCAGAGCTACGCGAGCAAGAGCCACTCGTCGCTCAACTTCGCGCTGCTCGTCGCCGTCGCTCTCGCGCTGTGGAGCGCGAAGGCCGGCGTGAGCGCGCTGATGACCGGGTTGAACATCGCCAACGAGCAGGAGGAAAAGCGCAGCTTCATCGTGCAACAAGTCGTCGCTCTCGCTCTGACGCTCGGGGCGATAGTGTTTGCGATGATCGCCCTGGCTGCCCTGGCCGTCTTGCCGGCGCTGATCGGCTTTCTCCCCCTACCTGATGCGATGAAGACGGCTCTCGACCTAGGACGGTGGCCGCTGTTGGCGATTCTCGTCGCCCTCGCGCTGGCGGTCGTCTATCGCCTCGGAGCCTACAAGGAACATCCCAAATGGCGCTGGATCAGTTGGGGCGCCGCGATCGCGACCGTCCTATGGATCATCGGCTCGGCGCTGTTCTCGCTCTACGTTTCGCATTTTGGCTCGTACGACGCCACCTATGGCTCTCTCGCGGCGCCGGTGGTGTTGCTACTGTGGTTCTGGCTCAGCGCGTTGATCGTGCTCATCGGGGCGGAAATCGATGCGGAGCTCGAGCATTCTGACAGCGGGGAGGTCCGGCCACCTCCTGAGAAAAGTCCGTAGCCCGAGAGTTGCGGAACTCGAGCGGCTTGGATAAAATAGGCCGAGTTTTGGGAAACGCTTGCAGAAAAGGCTTGGAGGCCGCCTTTATTCCGCCACCTCCCGCTGCGCCGGTCTCGAACGGGCTTGGCCATCGCCGCCGACCGGAATGCGCCGTATCGGGCGAAAGCCGGTCGCGCGACGGGGAGGGAAATTTTCTGGGCTGCAGCGCCTTGAAAAACCACGAAACGGCGAAAGAATCTCGACCCTCGCACGAGGTCGCGCTCGCCTCGAGCCTGGCGTCTCCGCCGCGGCCTCGTCACAGGCGGCGCGGGTTGGATGAACTACCCCTGCCCTTCTCCCGCAGCCGCGAGCGCTCGCAGTCCCTCGCGGTACGTCGGATAAAGCGGCCGGAAGCCCAGCTCGCGCTTCAGCTTGTCGATGCGGATGCGTCGGTTGTCTTCATAGAAGCTGCGCGCCATTTCCGAAATGGCCGCCCCGTCGAACGGCTCCTCGGGCGGCGGCTCGATCCCGAGCAGCGCGGCGGCGAAAGCAATGACGTCCTCAGGCGGCGCCGGCTCCTCGTCGGAGACGTTCCAGACGCCGCCCGGTCCGCCCGCCCCGACCAGCAGCCGCACGACCTCGGCGATGTCGTCGACATGGACGCGGTTGAAGACCTGGCCCGGCTTGACGATGCGGCGCGCGTCGCCCTCGCTCAGCTTGAGCAGTGCGTTGCGGCCCGGCCCATAGATGCCGGCGAGGCGCAAGATATCGACGCGGATGCCGCGCGCCGCGCCGAGCGCGCGCCATTGCGC
>JBAQGU010000714.1:0-4413 GCA_049287975.1 Roseiarcus sp. | reverse complement strand
TTACTACACGAGCGGTTTTGGGACTTCCGGCGGTAACGGGATCATGGCCCGCGGCAAGTCGCGTCGCACCTGCCTTGGGTGTCGCCTTAATTCCGCACCGGCTTATGTTTGCGGAGCGATAAACTACAGGGTTTCAGTATCGGGATACTGGACAGATAATCGGGGATCCGTGCGAGCGTCGGGACTGTAATTCTCCGCGATCGCGGTGACTTGGCTGCGAATGCCCAGAACTTCATGGAACCGATTGCGCCATGGCGTTACCTTTTGAGGAGCGATAACGATGTCCATTAAAACCCTAGTGATCAAATGGTACTACGGAAAAGAGTATATTGACCTCGGTAAAATCGTTTTGAATCATTTTATCGAGACACATGAATATTGGCCGTCGCTTGGAACGTTTGTTACGTACAGAGCGCACGTGCAGCGTTCAGAAATGGATGGAAACAGTAGAATCATCACGCTCAGATATAAAATGGATGAACAGGAGGACAGAAATGTTACAAACCCGGACAATGGCGTGAGAATGGGTCTCTCGGTCACAAGGATTAATGAAAACAATGAAAAAGCGTCCGCGACGTGGAGTGACGAGGATGTTGATCATACCACATATAATGGACGTGTTGAAGCTGTGATTGTCGGCGAACAAAATCCGTATACCAATTTAAGGCAAACAGCTTTGGTTGTTATGAAATTACGTCCGATGCAACAAGAGATGCGAGATTTATTATTATATTTTGACAAAGGAAAATGTCTTATTACCGGCGAATCCGAAGTTGTTGCTTTAGACGCCGCGCATGTCGTACCGGTCAGCGCTGGCGGAAACGAGGTCCCGGAAAACGCGATACTACTGCGTACGGATTTGCACCGACTGTTTGACGCCGGCCTATTCTGGTTCGTGGTCGAGGAGAAACAGGCGATCATTCAGGTTTCAAACACGCTTCCAGCGAAATATGGTAAAATCCTGTCGGGCAAAATATTGAATGGTGACACTTTCAGCCGGGTAAAAGTGGCGCTGGAGGCTAGATCTGGTCTGGGCTTGAAACGGTGACAAAGCGAGGTATGCGCGAATGCCATCGTTTTGTCGCCGACGTCCCCCGGCGGTGGACTGTGGGTCTGAGCCATCCGCTATTCGGACGTAGAAACGGCGCCGAAATTCGCGCTATCCTTTGTCCGAGAGCCCTCGCCGAATTCATCGACCGCGAATTGCGGAAATTGCACAAATACGGCACGCGCCTTCAGGTTTTACTTGCTCGTCGTCGCGAATTGTTGAACAGTGTCGCCGTCTTGTCGAGAGAAACGCCCCCCAGGGTCGGCTCGACGGGAAAGCGGTTGAACTACAATGGGGAGGCGTGGTGCCGGTTCTGGAGTTGCAGGGCATTTCGAAACACTTCGGCGCGATTCACGCGCTCAACGAAGTGGATCTCGTGTTGGAATCCGGCGAAGTTCTCGGGCTGATGGGCGACAATGGCGCTGGAAAGTCGACCCTGGTCAAGGTGATTGCCGGCAATTTTCCGCCGACGTCGGGGGAAATCCGCATCGAAGGCTCGCCGGTACATTTCTCCAAGCCGGTCGAAGCGCGGCAAAAAGGCGTCGAGGTGGTCTATCAGGACCTCGCCCTCTGCAACAATCTTTCGGCGGCGGCCAACGTCTTTCTCGGACGAGAACTCAAGAAGGGCATCGGGCCGCTCCGCTGGCTCGACCATGCCGAGATGGCGCGGCGCGCCGGCCAATTGTTCAGCGAGTTGAAGTCCGAGACGCGTCCGCGCGATCTCGTGCGGCAGATGTCGGGGGGCCAGCGACAGGCCGTCGCCATCGCGCGCACCAATCTGTCGAAGCCCAAGATGGTGCTGATGGACGAGCCGACCGCCGCCATTTCGGTCCGTCAGGTCGCCGAAGTGCTCGATCTCATCCGTCGCTTGCGCGATTCCGGCATGGCGATCATCCTGATCAGCCATCGCATGCCCGACGTGTTTGCTGTATGCGACCGCGTGACGGTGATGAGGCGTGGCCGCAAGGTCGCGGAAAAGCCGATCGCCGCGACCAGCCCCGAGGAAGTGACCGGGCTGATCACCGGCGCCATCCACTCGGCCTAGGAGAAGCCATGTCCTCCAACGCCGTCAAATCCCCGCCTGGAGCCGACGTCTCGATCGAGTCGATGTTGGATCTCCAGCAGCAGAACTGGCGCCAGCGCATCGCGAGCGCGCAAGCGTTCTGGGTCACGGTGGCGCTGCTGCTGATATGCGTGGTGATGAGCTTTCTGCAGCCCGACTCGTTCGCGACTCCGGAGAACTTCTACAACACCACCCGCAATTTCTCGTTCATCGGCATCATGGCGCTCGGAATGACCGCCGTAATCGCGACCGGCGGCATCGATCTTTCTGTCGGGTCCATCATGGGCGTCGTTGCGGTGGCCTCCGGCCTCGCGCTGGAAACCAACTATCCCTGGTGGTTCGCGGTCGGGGTCGGCCTCGGCGCAGGATTCATCGTCGGCCTCGTGAACGGGATCATCATCGCCTATCTCGGCCTCTCGCCCTTCGTGACGACGCTCGGCATGCTGGCGATCGCGCGTTCTGTCGCGGTGGTGCTGTCGGGAAACCGCATGCTCTACAAATTCGGGGCGGGAGCGGCGATCTTCAAGAGGCTCGGCGGAGGAGAGCTCGATCTCGGGCACTCCTTCTCGCTGTCCTATCCGCTGCTGTTTCTCGTCGTCCTGACGGCGTTGTTGGGCCTCGTCTATAAGATGACGAGTTGGGGGCGGCACGTGCTGGCGATCGGCGGCAACGAACAGGCGGCGCTGCTGACCGGCGTTCCCGTCAAGCGCGTCAAGGTTCAAGTCTATGTCGTTTCGGGTTTGGCCGCTGCGCTCGCCGCGATATTGAACGTCGGCTGGTCGGGCTCGGCGATCAACGCGCTCGGCACGAGCTACGAATTGCTCGCGATTTCCGCGGCCGTCATCGGAGGCGCCAACCTGATGGGTGGCGAAGCGAGCGCCTATGGCGCGTTCATCGGCGCCGCGTTGATCTTCGTCATCCGCAACTCGCTGCTGATGGCGGGCGTGGATTCCAATTGGCAGGGAACGTTCGTCGGACTGTTCCTGATCGCCGCCGTTTATCTCGGCAAGCTCCGAGGAGCCAAACGCGAATAGCCGGCGGTTCGGCTTCGCGCATCAAGGGAGGTAGTGGTATGTTGAAAGCTATATTGACCGGCGCCGTCGCGGGCGGCGCCCTGCTCGCGGCGATGACCGTCGCGTCGGCGGCGCAACCGTACACGTTCGCGCTCGTCCCGAAAAACACCAATAACCCGTTCTTCGATCAGGCGCTCGCCGGCTGCAAGAAGGCCGAGGCCGAACTCAAGGGCGCGGTGAAGTGCCTCTACATCGGCCCCGGCGAGCACGGCGGCGGCGACGAAGAGGCGCAGATCGTTGCCGATCTGATCACTAAGAAGGTCGACGGCATCGCGGTTTCTCCGGCCAACGCGCCAGCTATGGCCAACGCGTTGAAGGACGCGCCCGCGGCTCACATTCCGGTCCTGACGTGGGACTCGGACCTGCTGCCGCAGGACAAGGGTGAGCGCATCGCTTACGTCGGCACGCACAACTACGAGATCGGCGTCAACATCGCCAAGCTGGTCCAGCAGATCAAGCCCAAGGGCGGCACGATCTGCATCCAGTCCGGCGGCGCCGCGGCGGCCAACCACAACGAGCGCATGCAGGGCATCCGCGATACGCTCTCTGGCAAGAAGAGCGAGGAATCGCCCGGCGTGCGTCTGACCGGCCAGAACGGCTGGAAGGAAGCCGACGGTTGCCCCCTCTATACGGATGACGATTTCACCCGCGCCAACCAGCAGATGGAAGACATCCTGGCCAAATACCCGAACCTCGACGCCTTCACCCCGACTGGCGGCTTCCCGCAGTTCTTGCCCGACGCCTACGAGAGGATCGCCTCGAAGTACAAGGACAAGATCGCCTCCGGCGCGCTCGCGCTGGTCGTCGCGGATACGCTCCCGGTGCAGATCGATCTGATGAAGAAGGGCCTGTCGGCCGGCCAGGTCGGCCAGCGTCCGTTCGAGATGGGCTACAAGGCGATGTACTTCCTGAAGGATATCAAGGACGGCAAGCCGGCTCCGAAGGACCCCACCTACACCGGCCTCGACGTCTGCACGCCGAAGAACGTCGCTACCTGCATCGGCGGCTGAGCCGAACAGTCGAGAGCGAACAGGCCGAGGGCCGGCGTCGCGCCGGCCCTCGGCTGAGCCTGTGCGCCGCATAGTGCGCGATCGGCGCGCCTGTTCGGCGGCGTCGAGATAGCCGCGCAGAAGTATCGCTTCGCGCCGCTACGATCCGTCTAGGGCGTGTCCTCATTTGAGCCAAGCCAGCGCGCAAACGAGTTGCAATGCTGCGAGGAAATTGCGGGC